>NZ_JAILWF010000006.1 GCF_025699065.1 Nitrosarchaeum sp.
GATGTAGTTCCTCCAACTGACACTGATGGTGATGGCATTCCAGATTCTTCAGATTCTTGTCCTACACAAGATGAAACGATAAACGGATTTGAAGATTCAGATGGTTGTCCAGATGTAGTTCCTCCAAAAGATACTGATAATGATGGAATTGATGATAAAATAGATCAATGTCCTACTCAAGCTGAAACATTTAACGGGATTGAAGATTCAGATGGTTGTCCAGATGTAACAGCACCTAAAGATACTGATAATGATGGAATTGATGATAAAATAGATCAATGTCCTACTCAAGCTGAAACATTTAACGGGATTGAAGATTCAGATGGTTGTCCAGATGTAGCTACACTTCAAGACTCTGATAAAGATGGAATTATCAATTCTGCAGATCTTTGTCCGCGTTCTCCTGAAACATTTAACGGATTTGAAGATTCAGACGGTTGTCCAGATAATTCACCTGTAATTGATACTGACGGTGATTTGATCATTGATACACTTGATCAATGTCCAACCCAATCTGAAACTGTTAATGGCTTTCAGGATTCAGATGGTTGTCCAGATGTAGCCCAACCAACTGACACTGATGGTGATGGCATTCCAGATTCTATTGATTCTTGTCCAACCCAATCTGAAACTGTTAATGGCTTTCAGGATTTAGATGGCTGTCCTGATATCATTCCAACAACTGATTCCACTCCAATTTCTGAATCTGAGGATGATAACTCTCTATTGCAATGGACTGCTGTAATAGCTTCTGTTATTACTGCTGTAGGTGCAATTGGAGCTGCAAAATTAAGAAAATCCTCTTAATTCCAAGTTTGTAATTAAACCAAACATTTAATGCCAAAAATTATTTTTATGATAATAATTGGTTTGCACGCCAACAATCCAGAAAGAATCATTCAAAAGTGGTTCTTTCTGGAATTTTAATGAGGTTTGAATTATTGTTATCTGAAGGATTATCTAATTTTTCTTTATACTCTATTGAAATTGGACAAATAGCATTTGTTACTGCTGTAATAGTACTGTCTGTATCTGTATGTGTTAAAATTATTAAAAATAAAAAAAACAAGAAAAAATCATATTAAATTCTCAATCAAAACATTTTTCTATAATTTTCTTAACTATTACTCTAAGTTATTATATTCAAACAAACTCTAAATGTTTATGCATATAGAATATGAGGAATTTGATTCAATTGAGGATATTTTCTTGTATATGGCAGCTGCTGCACCACCCATGAAAAATACTATGCCTATTAATTCCTATAAAGGATTTATCATGGCATTTATTCCACTTAGTCCTTCAAGCGGTGATTCATATCTTATGATTTATGCTAAAGGTGCTCTTGAAACAGGCATTTATGAATTTGATATTAATTCAAAATCTTTCAAAAAAGTAAATGCAATTGAAAGGGCAGATAAAAATTACTTTATTTCTTTAACCCCCAAAAGAAATACTATCGCAGATGAAGCAGTTAAAAATCTATAATTTTTTCGTTTGAATTTTTGGAGCCGTCACAGATCTACTTCTGGCATATTTATCAATAATTTCGTCTGGAGTTCTTCCATTGAATAGATCTTTACATAATCCTCTTAGATATCTCATTATTGCCCATGTACCTGCTTTTAGAATTCCATACATGAATACTTTCATTGGTGGACCATATGTCTTATTTCTAAGAATAATTGGAATGATGTCATTAATTACACGAAGATTGTTTTCCCAACATTTCCAAAATAATGTAAACTGGGCCTCATTCAAATTTCCAAAATGCATTGAGTTCTTTTCACTAAAGTCTTGATAAAGTAATGGTGCAACTAGTCCTCTGAAATTCATTTCTCTAAAGTCACTCATCATATCAATAGTGTATTGTACATCGTCTGGTGTTTCATCTGGCCATCCTATGATAATTGTCGCAGCTGGGAACCAATGATTGTCATTCAAAATTTTTGCTCCTTCTCTTACCACACTACCCCATTCTTCAGGAGCAAATGGTCTTGTTTTCACACCTAGATGTTTTTTTACCATGTTTGGTGCAACTGTCTCAATTCCCAAATTTGTTGCAAGCCATCTACCGGTTTCATCTTGTTTGTTAATCCTTGAAATTTGTCGCATTAGCTCTGGATCTGCAGCAACTGCTGAAAAAGTCATATGTGTAGTTCCTATAAAATTGGCTCCCAATCCTTTTAGTCCTTTCCAAAGTTCTGTTATGGCATCTCTATTTGGAATAAAGTCTCTATTATCGCATCCATAAAGTAACATCTCATCAGAATGGAGCCATACTGAATCAAATCCGTAATCTAAATTGATCTTTGCTTCATACTGTAATCTTTCTAATGGTAAATCTTTCTTTGATCTTTTATTTACATCACAAAAATCACACCCTCTACCGCATCCTCTCATTGCTTCAATGAGTGAATTTATTGTTGGCCCTTCAATAACTGGAATATTTTGTATATTTTTTACAAAACAATGCATTAATTCTGGTGCATCGCCTTTTTCTAAATCATGAAATAAATCCAAAGCTAATTCATCAGCTTCCCCTACGACTACAGTATCTATTCCGTGAATTTGCATTCTATCCGATTTTGCAAGTTCCCATGCACCGTTTCCACCAACTACCACATGAAAATCGTATTTCTTTTTTAATTGAATAATATTTGCACACATTTTTTTGAATTTCATAGCAACATAAGATAATTTTTCAGGTGACATTGTTGTTGTAACTGGTGCCATTCCCAAAGGATCCATCACATTGATTCCAACTACTTTGGTATCTGGTCCAATTGATTTTTCTAACATCTCTGGATTTGCAATAAAAACTTCATCGCGTTTGTATCCTTGAAGTAATGCACTTTCCACTCTTCTTAATCCAACTTGAGCAACTTTTGATTCTCCTGTAATTGGATCTGTTTCAACTGGAGGACAGAAAACTTTGTCAAACACCCATTCTGGAAGGACTTCATATGGTCCACAGGCAATAAATCCATAAAGAAAATTTCCTCTATAATTTGTCATTAAACTACGATCAGCAGTTAGAACAATTCGTTTTCCAGCCAATATTAACAAGATTCGTTCTAGTATGGTATATATCATTTACGAGGTAAATTTGCTAATAATTTTCTATAACCTCTCAATTAGTGTTGCTTTGTACTGATTTTTGTATTACTCTATTTGCTATATTTGCAGATATTGCACCAGCCGCAATACCGTTGTCTATATTGACCACTGATAATCCTAACGAACAACTTTGTAACATTGAAGCCAGCGCAGCTATGCCTTTTCCACCATATCCATATCCAACGGAAGTTGGTATTCCTATTACTGGAATATCTACCATTGATGAAACTAGAGTGGCTAATGCTCCTTCCATTCCTGCAACTACAATAATGCAATCAACTTCTTCATTTACCATTTCTTTTAAAATTGGAAATATTCTTTGAATTCCAGCAACCCCGACATCATAGCTCGTAATGCATTTACAATTCATTGCTTCACACATTAATCTAGCTTCTTCAGCAACTCCTATATCTGATGTTCCAGCTGCCAATATGCCTACTTTTCCGCCTTTGGATTTAATTTGTTTTTTAAAAAGTACTATAGTTGATGAATTTTTTCCAGTTTTAATTTTTATTTTTAATTTTTTTGCAAATGCTAAAATTTTTGAATAATCTTCTTTTTTGATTCTTGAAACTACCACTGAATTAGTTTTCTCTAATGTTTTTTGAATAATTTTTTCAATTTCATCTATTTTTTTACTTTCTGCAAAAATTACTTCTGGTATTCCTTTACGCTTTCTTCTATTAATATCAATTTTGGCAATACCTTCTATTTCCTCAATTGAATATAGTGATAATAGTTTTTTTGCTTTATCTAATGAAATTTTTCCTTTTTCCAATGATTTTAAAATTTCATGAATTTCCAATAATGTTTCATCTATGTTTGAATAAAAAAATGCTTAGATCTGTATGCCTGAAATTGCACTTTTAACATTTTGTATCCCTGCATCAAATGATTGTTTTTCTTCAGCATTTAGGTCAAGTTCAATTATTTTTTCAACACCTTTCTTGCCAATTACCGCAGGAACACCTATTGTGACATCTGAATGCCCATATTCCCCATCAAGATATGTTGCAACTGGTATCACTTGTTTTCTATCTCTAACAACAGATTCAATCATCGCCGAGATTGCATTACCGGGTGCATGGACAGTTGCGCCTTTTAACTCAATTACCTTAGCTGCAACCTGTTTTGTATTTTGTACAAGTTCATCTAGTTTTTGTTTTGGTAGAAACGAAGAAAGTGGAATTCCAGAAACCGATGAAAATCTTGGCAATGGTAACATATTTTCACCATGTTCTCCAATTACAAGTGCTCTAATAGAATCACGTGAATATCCTGTAGCTTCATGAATAAATTGTCTGAATCTCGATAAATCTAGCATTCCTCCCATTCCAAAAACTCTGCTTCTATCAAATCCTGATACCTTGTAAGTAATGTATGCCATTGGATCAAGTGGGTTTGTCACGGGAATTATCATGGAGTCATTTGCATATTTTTTGATATTTTCTACGACACTTTTTACAATAGTTGCATTAATTTTTAAAAGATCCATTCTTGTCATTCCTGGTTTTCTTCCAGAACCAGCAACAACGACTACTATCTTAGAACCTTTCATATCTTCAAAATTATTTGATCCTTTTACTTCTACATCTATTCCTTGTTCTGACAACATGTGATTGATATCCATTGCCTCTCCTTGCGGTAATCCTTCTGCCACGTCGAGTAAAAGTATTTGATCATCTAATCGCTTTAATGCTGAGAATAGCGCTGCATCTCCACCAACTTTTCCTGAACCAATTATTGTAATCATAAAAGGAGCAGAAAATTTTCAATAATTAAATCTAATGAAATTTAGCTCTGGTAAGAAAGTGGAGGTTACTCGTTAAAAATTCTAGATGGTAAGTTTCGGGGGTTGTAAATTCTAGTTTTTCTAGAAATGGAAATTTTTTATCTATTTAGACAGAATTTATATGCATTTTTGATAATTTTTAATCTATGGTTATTGTTATTGATCCTCAAATAGCAGGCATATCTGGAGATATGATTCTCTGTTCTTTAGTGGATTTAGGTGCAAATAAAACCAAAATTATCAATGGGCTTAAACAATCTGAAAAATTTCTTTCAAATTCAACTATCAAACAAATTGATTTTAAAAAAATAGATAAACATGGAATAGAATCCACTTCATTATTTTTAGAAATTGATGAACACGTTCATGAAAGAAAAGGTACTGAAATTAAAAAAGCAATTATGGATTCTGCAAATGAGATTGGTCTTTCTAACAAAGCAAAATTTTTTGCAGAATCATGCATTGATACATTAATTTCATCTGAATCTAAAATTCATGGACTTCCTTTTGAATCAGTTCATTTTCACGAAGCATCTAGTATTGATACTTTGATAGATATTGTTGGAACTGCAATAGCTATGGATGATTTAGCGTTATTTGATGAAGATATTATTTGCATGCCAATTGCTGTAGGTGGAGGAACTGTGACATTTTCTCATGGAACCATGTCAAACCCTGCAAGTGCAATTATTCAAATCTTGAAAAATTCTAAATTCTCAATTCATGGTGGCCAAGTAAAAGATGAATTAACTACTCCTACTGGTGCTAGCATTCTTGTACATCTAGCAAAAACATCAATGGATTTCTATCCTTCAATGGAAATAATCTCTGTTGGATATGGTGCAGGAAAAAAAGAATTTGATGAATTTTCTAATGTTTTAAAGATTGTAAAAGGTATTCAAAAAAATAACTTTCAATTGGATTCTGTTAAAATTTTAGAAACTAATGTTGATGACGTCTCTGGAGAAATCATGGGAAATTTAATTGAAAAAATTATGAATAAAGGTGCTAGAGATGTTTCCATTTACAATGGTATTACTAAAAAAGGAAGACCCACAAATCTCATATCTGTCATATGTGATGATTCATCACTTCATGAAATTATGGAACTTCTAGTAATTGAAACTGGAACTTTGGGAATTCGTGTAAGTACTTCAGATCGTTTTATTGTGCCAAGAAAAATTCATAATATTAAACTAATTTTTGATAATAATGAATTTTTAGTAAAATACAAGGTTTCATCTTTTAAAGGAAAAAATGATTTTAAAATTGAATTTGATGATTTAAAATTGATCTCAAATACCTTAAACAAATCAATAAAGGAAACAGAATCATTGATTAGAAAAGAGATTATGAAATTAAATGTTAATTATGACTAAACTTGATAATCTTATTGATTGGTTTGGAACAAAGAAAAAGGTAATGATAGCTCTTTCTGGTGGTGTAGATAGTGCGCTTGTCGCTTATGCTGCATTTCAAAAATTAGGTGCATCTGCAATTGCAGTTACTGCAGACTACAAAACCTTGTCAAAAGAAGAACTAGAAACCGCCAAACAGATTTGTTCAGAAATAGGAATCCAGCAAATTCTTTTAGACTACGATGAGCTCCAAAATGAAGAATTTGTAAAGAATTCTTCGGATCGTTGTTTTCATTGTAGATTGGAATTAGGTGATCATTTGGTTAATCTTGCCAAAAAACATGATGTTGAATTAATTGTTGATGGGACTAACTTAGATGATTTAGGAGAATATCGTCCAGGAATTGAAGCCTTAAAAAACAATGGCATTAGAAGTCCTTTAGTAGAAACCAATTTTACCAAAAATGAAATTCGAATAACTGCAAAACTTGTAGGATTGTCCGTATATGATAAACCATCAAATTCTTGTTTAGCCTCACGAATTCCTTGGGGCCAGAGAGTAACAAATGAAAAATTAATTAGAATTGAATTAGGTGAAACATTTGTTAAACAAATTACAAATGTAAGACAAGTTAGAGTACGAGATCTAAATGGTATTGCAAAAATCGAAGTGGAGAAAGATAAAATATTTCTTCTTCAAGGTGATGCTTTGGAAGAAATTACTAAAAAATTAACGTTGATAGGATTTCAATCCGTTAAAGTAGATCCTGATGGATATAGACCTGGAAAAATTAATGTGATTGCAGATTGATATATCTTGACAATGCAGCATCCACACAAATTCATGACGATGTTTTAGATGCAATGCTACCTTATCTTAAAGAACAATATGGTAATCCTTCATCAATACATCGATATGGTAGATTGGCTCATAAAGCTATAGAAAAAGCTAGAAAACAAATCGCATCCTTGATTAATGCAGACCCATCAGAAATTTTCCTTACATCTGGTGGCACTGAATCTAATAATATGGCACTTTGGGGAATTGCATCAAAAAAACCTTCTTCTAAAATAATTACTTCTTCAATTGAACACGACGCAATATTAGAACCATGTAAAAAATTAGTCAAAAGTGGATTTGATGTTCTTTATTTGCCTGTTGACAATCACGGTGTTGTAAATCTAGGTACACTAAAAAATTCTCTTTCAGACGATGTATGTCTTGTTTCAATAATGTTTGCTAATAATGAAATAGGAACGATTGAACCAATTGCAAAAATTGCTCAACTGTGTAATGAACAAAAAATTCTATTTCATACTGATGCTGTTCAGGCTGTAGGAAAAACTCTAATTGATGTAAAGCAATTAGGTATAGATTTACTTTCTATCTCATCTCATAAAATTAATGGACCTAAAGGTGTGGGTGCATTATACATCCGACATGGAATTGATTTAGATCCCCTAATTTTAGGTGGAGGTCAAGAACATGGTTTACGCTCAGGAACCGAAAATGTGGCAAATATTGTAGGGTTTGGAAGAGCATGTGAGATTGCTAAGCTCCATCTTGTTGAGAATATCTCCTACATGAAAAAACTTCGTGACATCCTTATTGCAAAAATCATCAATGAGATTCCATATGTTACACTTAATGGTGACATTGAAAATCGTTTACCAAATAATGCGCATTTTACTTTTCTTGGTGTTGCAGGTGAAGACTTGATTATAAAACTAGATGAGTATGGCATAGCCGCGTCTACTGGTTCTGCATGTTCAGTTCACACCCAAAAAGCATCTCATGTTTTACAAGCGATGGGTTTTTCACATGAACAAATTACTGGTTCATTAAGACTTTCTTTGGGTGTATTTAACAACGAACAACAAATAGATGAAACAGTAAATATCTTGAAAAAAGTAACTACTGAGTTACGTTCTGTTTCACCATTTAAAGAAAAATACTCTTTTTGATTAAATCCTAAATAGGAATCTGAAATCTATTTTTTGTAACCATTATTGTTGTTATGATTCCTATTGCTAGAATCATCACTGCAATTGTACCAAATTCTGGAATTATTGTAGTACCTATTATTTCGATATCTGAATCACCTTCTTCAAAATTAATTGTAATTATTCTTGAGTTTGTATTTGTTACAGTTTCTTGATACGGTACTTCTATACCATCTATTATTATTATGAATGTGTCATCTGTTTGATCTTGTTTTTTTGCATCAAATGCATCTCTTGGCATTTCTAAAGTAATAGATCCATCATTTTCAGATTCTATTATTACTATTAATGCAAAGATGTCTTTGTCTATGAGCATATTTTTTACGGTACCGCCATTTATAGAATAATTCACGTCAAATGTGCCATAACTGCCAGCATCCACTTCAAATATGTCAGTTGCAGTTACATCTGATTTTGGTGAAAAATTGAATTGAGTTTCTGCAACATTACCTTCACCAAATGACGCTCTTACAGTGTATTCTCCCGATTTAACCCAATATGGGCCCTCTGCAATGATTGTATATGAATAACTTCCGTCTTCTGCTACATTGAATTGTGCAACATCTACTAAATTACCTTGATTGAAAATTTGTAATGTGATAGGGGTGCCTACTATGATGGTACTTACGTTACCTGAAATTACTACTGTATCTCCTTCTTTATATGAATTAGAATTTGTTTTTATTGTGATTAAGGACTGAGCAAAAACTGGTAGTGTGATAATCATTCCTAAAATTAAAAATACAAAAATAATTTTAGTTTTCACAAAAATTATTGTTGTACGATTGTATATTTCCTTTACTATCCTAAAATGAAAAAATGAAAAAAGTTGTGAATTTAGTATCTTGGCATAATGCTTAGTTTTGACTTTGCAGATACTGCAATTATTGATATAATTGCTACTGCTAGAATCATCACTGCAATTGTGCCAAATTCTGGGATTACAAAGGTACCTATCACTTCAATTTTTTGAGCACCTGCTAAGAAGTTGATTGTGACTTGATTGCCACTGATTTCTACATCATCCCATTCTTCTCCATCTACAAGTACCATGAAGATACCATCAAGAATTGATTTGTCTGGGTTTAATGTGAGTGTTCCATCTTCACTTGCGTTAATTCTTATGATAATTGCATTATCATTAGAATTGATGCTTGCACCTGTTACCACTCCACCAGTAATAGTGTATGGTACACAATAATTGCCTTTTAGATAAATCTCTGAAGAGGCACAATTGTTTGAGCTACCTGAAGTTGCACCACTTAATTCAACAAGTGCTTTATTGCTTTTTGAAGCACTTCCATAGTTGACTTTAATGGTGTATGTACCATCGTGTTTCCATAATTCACCATCTGTATTGAGAATCGTCTTAAAACTACCGTCACTCTCAGGATTTATCTGAGCAATTGTAACGACAGAATTTAATGGATTCACAACAGTAACTGTTATTGGCATTCCAGAAACATTTGCTACTTTACCGTGTACTGTAATTTTATCACCATGCGAATAATCTGTATTATCTGTCCAAACAGACACAGGCATATCCATCAACAACATTTGTTGTGCTGCTTTTCTTCCAGCATCTGGTTCGTAACAACCTACACATGCTTGAGCATATGCTGATGATATGGTTAAAGTACCGACTGCAGTCAAAACGGCTAATAGCGCGAACGACGTACGGTTGTTCATCTTATTTGCAAAATGAATTTGTCTCTATTTATGTATATTTAAAAAATGAAAAAAGTTGTAAATTTAGTATCTTGGCATAATGCTTAGTTTTGACTTTGCAGATACTGCAATTATTGATATAATTGCTACTGCTAGAATCATCACTGCGATCGCACCAAATTCTGGGATTACAAGACCGTTTTCTATTCCTACTTCAATTGAAGATTTATCATTGCCTTGTTGAGCTACAATAGTATAATTGCCATCTTGTTTCCATAATGCACCTCCTGTTATGATCTCTTTAGTGAAGTGCCCATTTGCATTTAGATTTGGTGCAAATTGATCTACCACAATCACATTTCCATTTGGTGCTATTACTTTCAATGTAATTGAATTAGCGCTATCTGTAATGCCACTAATTTTGATTATGTTGGATCCTGCCATTGAATTTGCTTCTTTAATCACCAATGTTTTTCTTACTGTTGGGGTTGGTTCAACAAATCCTTTTTCTAAAGTAGATTGACTAACATTTGTTTCTGAGGTCATACCATTTATGACTTCTACACGAAGTGACATTTTATACAACGAACTTCCATGTGGGCTTTGTTCAGCTTTTATTGTATAGAATCCATTCTCCTTCCACATTGGAACTTTAAATTCTATAGCAAAATCACCATTTTTGTCAGGTGTTAATTGACCAATGCTGACTACATTTAGACTAGGAGAAATTACTGTAAATGTAATATCAGTAACAGATGATTTTGTATGTCCATTAATTGATATTGTGTCAGAACCTTCTGATGCTATAGCTGAAATTGACATTCCTGTAGTTTGAGCAAATGCATCTTGTTGAATTGAAGTTATTGAAATTATTGACAAAACCATTACGATTAATGTCATTGATGTTGCTGAACTTTTAAAATTCATTCTAAATTGAAAACGGTTACTTGGTATTTATATACATTTTTAAAAATGATTCTGTATTATTTCTAGGGTCGATCATAAGATCTTAAAAAGAGAAAAAAAGATGAATTTAGTATCTTGGCATAATGCTTAGTTTTGACTTTGCAGATACTGCAATTATTGATATAATTGCTACTGCTAGAATCATCACTGCGATTGTACCAAATTCTGGGACTACGGTAGTACCAATTATCTCGATTTCCTCAGCACCTGCTGGGAATAGAATTGTCAATGTTCTATCTGTAGAAGTTGTTGTTTCCTCAAAGTCTACTTCTTCTCCGTCTACTAAGACAAAGAATGTATCATCTTGATCACCCATCTTTGCATCAATCAAAGCTCTAGGCAATGTAATGACAAGTGAACCGTCTTGACTTGCGGTTATTGCAATTATCAAGGAGTTTGCTTCTACATCTGGAGTGATGCTGATTAGTTTACCACCAGTTATCTTGTAACTGACCATAAATTCAGTACCTTCTACTGCCATTTTGGTTTCTTTTGGTCCGCTATCGGATGAACCTGCAAATGAGAATGTGGTTTCAGCTGTACGAGTTTGGCTTCCATAAGTTACTTCAATTGTATAAGTTCCCCCTGATCTCATTAGTGGTCCACCTACAGTAAATTCAGTACTGTATTTTTTGTCTAAACCAACATCCAATTGATCAAGTATTACTCTATTTCCGTTGGGTGCTGTTACTATGAGACTAATAGGAGTTCCAGAAAGAAGTTCTCTTACTTCTCCAGTTACTAAGACTATATCACCATCTTCGTATGATGTTTTGTCTGTAGTGACCGAGATTGGATTTACTATTTGTCCAAATGCTGGTGCTATTCCAATACTTGCAATAATAATTGCAGATAAGGCTAACACCGATAGATGAGTATTCATCAATTTTACGCTCGAATTTATCCTATTTAAGGTTGTGAAAAATATTATTGACTAAAAAGAAAAAAGACTGATTTTTGCCGAATTTCAGATTAGATATATATTAACCTGAGCGTGACTTTTTTTCAGTTTGTGTGTATTGTTTGCTGTTACATTTAATGTTCGTCATGGAGGTTTTGTAGATGGCAACTAAGAAAAATCAGGTTTTAGTGCCTGACCATATTTATGTGCCAAAACATGAAATTATTTCAAAACAAGAAGCTGAAGATGTCCTAAAAAAATATAATTGTAAACCAACAGAATTACCATTGATTTTTGTAAACGATCCTGCCATATTGGGACTTGGTGTAAAACCAGGCGATATGATAAAAATCACAAGAAAGAGCCCTACTGCTGGTGAGAGCCTTTACTATAGATACGTGGTGGAAGTTTAATGGCAGATCCTTCAGTTAAGCGTTGGCCAATAATTCAAGATATCTTGAAACGTGAAGGTATTGCACGTCAACATCTCAACTCTTTTGATGAATTTTTAGAAAGAGGTCTTCAAAGTATTATCAACGAAGTAGGGCAAATTGAAATTGAAAATGCTGAATATCCCTACAAAATACAATTAGGTAAAGTCAAACTACAACAACCAAGAATGATGGAGCTTGACGGTTCTATCACTCATATCACTCCAGCAGAAGCTAGACTAAGAAATGTTTCATACTCTGCACCAGTAATGATGGAAGCAAGTGTTGTTGAAGATGGAAAAATCTTAGAATCTAGATTTGTCCATATTGGCGATGTACCTGTAATGGCAAAATCAAATGCTTGCATTTTACATAATTTTTCAACACAAAAATTAGTTGAACATGGTGAGGATCCAAATGATCCTGGAGGTTATTTTATTATCAATGGTTCTGAAAGAGTTATTGTAGGATTAGAAGATCTTTCATACAACAAAATAATCGTTGACAGAGAAAGTGTTGGTGGAAATACCGTTTTCAAAGCTAAAGTTTATTCTTCAATTGTTGGTTATCGTGCAAAACTAGAATTGGTAATGAAAAATGATGGTTTGATTGTAGCTAGAATTCCAGGTTCTCCTGTTGACATTCCTGTTGTTACATTAACTAGAGCACTTGGATTAGAATCTGATAGAGAGATTGCAGCTGCTGTTTCACTTGTTGATGAAATTCAAAATGAATTAGAAGGTTCATTTGAAAAAGCAGGTGATGTTCCAACAGCAAAAGATGCAATTGTTTACATCAGTAAAAGAATCGCTCCTGGAATGTTAGAAGAATTCCAAATCAAACGAGCAGAGACTCTTTTAGATTGGGGATTATTGCCACACTTAGGTAAACATCCTGAGAATAGAAAAGAAAAAGCACAATTTCTTGGCGAAGCTGCATGTAAATTATTAGAACTTAAGCTCGGATGGATCTCACCAGATGACAAAGATCACTATGGAAATAAAGTAATCAAATTTGCAGGACAAATGTTAGCTGATCTGTTTAGAACTGCATTTAGAAATTTGGTTCGAGACATGAAATATCAATTAGAAAGATCTGGTCAAAAAAGAGGTATTAATGCAGTAGCTGCAGCAATTCGTCCAGGTATCATCACAGATAAATTAAACAATGCAATTGCAACCGGAAACTGGGGCAGAGGACGTGTTGGTGTAACTCAATTACTGGATAGAACAAACTACCTTTCAACTATTAGTCATCTTAGAAGAATTCAATCTCCACTTAGTAGAACTCAACCAAACTTTGAGGCAAGAGATTTACACGCTACACACTTTGGAAGAATCTGTCCTAGTGAAACTCCTGAAGGTTCTAACTGTGGTCTGGTAAAGAACTTGGCACTTTCTGGAATTATATCTGTAAATGTTCCATCCGAAGAAATTGTTGAGAAATTATATGATCTTGGAACAATTCACTTCTTTGATGCAAAAGAAGATGTGAAAAAAGATGGAGCTAGAATATTTGTTGATGGTAGATTAATTGGTTATTACAAAGATGGTGCTGAATTAGCAGAATCGCTAAGAGAATTAAGAAGAAATTCAAAAATTCATCCTCATGTTGGAATATCATTTCATCAATCTGCCATTGAAGGTTCTACAAAACGACTTTATGTTAATTGCAATGCTGGACGTGTTTTACGTCCTTTGATAATTATCAAAGATAACAAGCCATTGCTCACACAAGATCTATTGGATAAAATCTCAAAGAAACTTCTTTCATGGACTGACCTGTTGCGAATGGGAGTCTTAGAAATGATTGATGCCAATGAAGAAGAAAATTGCTATATTACATTAGATGAAAAAGATTCAAAGAAACATACTCATCTTGAAGTATTTCCACCAGCAATTCTTGGTGCAGGTGCTTCGATAATCCCATATCCAGAACATAACCAATCTCCAAGAAATACATACGAATCTGCAATGGCAAAACAAAGTTTAGGATTTTCAACTCCAATGATGAATACCAGTACTTATGTCAGACAACATTTGATGTTGTATCCACAAACACCAATTGTTAATACTAAAGCAATGAAATTATTGGGATTAGAAGATAGACCAGCTGGACAAAACTGTGTTGTAGCAGTTTTGCCATTTGACGGTTATAATATTGAAGACGCAATTGTACTAAGTAGATCATCCGTTGACAGAGGTCTTGGAAGAACATTCTTCTTTAGAATTTATGATGCAGAAGCAAAACAATATCCTGGTGGAATGCGTGATGCTTTTGAAATTCCAAACGCTGAAGATAACATTCGTGGTTACAAAGGTGAAAAAGCTTATCGATTATTAGAAGAAGATGGAGTTGTTGCATCTGAATCTCCAGTTCATGGTGGCGATATTTTAATTGGAAAAACAAGTCCACCAAGATTCATGGAAGAATATAGAGAATTTGAATCATCTGGACCCTACAGACGAGATACCTCAATTGGTGTCAGACCATCTGAAACTGGCGTAGTTGATACTGTTGTAATGACACAATCTAACGAAGGTGGAAAGATGTACAAGATTAGAGTTAGAGATATGAGAATTCCTGAAATTGGTGACAAATTTGCATCAAGACATGGACAAAAAGGTGTTTTGGGAATTTTAGCAAAAGCTGAAGATTTGCCATATACTGCTGATGGAATTTCTCCAGATGTTTTGATTAATCCACACGCATTCCCATCAAGAATGACTGTAGGAATGTTCATGGAATCAATTTGTGGTAAGGCTGCAGCACTAAGAGGAAGTCAATTTGATGGCTCTGCATTTGTAGGAGAAAAAATGGATGAAGTTAAACCTGTAATGGATGCTGCTGGATTCAAATACTCTGGTAAAGAAACAATGTATGATGGAAGAACTGGTAAATCATTTCCAGTTGATGTTTTCATTGGAGTAGTATATTATCAAAAACTACACCACATGGTTGCTGATAAGATTCATGCAAGAGCACGTGGACAAGTTCAGATGTTAACTAAACAACCAACTGAAGGAAGAGCAAGAGGCGGTGGTCTGAGATTTGGTGAGATGGAAAGAGATTGCTTGATTGCATATGGAGCGTCAATGATTCTTAAAGATAGATTGCTTGATGAATCTGATAAATCTGATATTTTTGTCTGTGAGAGATGTGGATTAGTTGCATATCATGATGTTAAACAAAGAAAATACATCTGCAGAGTTTGTGGTGATAAAGCTAAAGTTTCATCAGTATCTGTTGCATATGCATTCAAACTTTTGTTACAAGAAATGCAAAGTTTGAATGTGGCCCCAAGATTACTCATTAAGGAGAAAGTATAATGTCGATTCAAGCAATTAAAACAATTGATGCAATTAGATTTTCAGTTTGGTCTCCAACTGAAATTAGAAAATATTCTGTAGCTGAAATTACAGCTCCTGAAACATATGATGAAGATGGAATGCCTGTACAAGGAGGCCTTATGGATGGTAGACTTGGTACACTTGAACCTGGACAGAAATGTCTAACATGTGGAAATACTGCTGCTAGATGCCCTGGTCACTTTGGTCATATTGAACTTGCAGAACCTGTTTTGCATATTGCATTTATTGATAATATTTACAAGCTATTACAATCAACTTGTCGTTCTTGTGCAAGACTCAAGGTCCCACAAGAAGATTTAGAAGAATTTAGAAAAATCAAAGAAAAACATGCTGCTTATACTGTAATTTCTGAAAAACGTATTCCAGAGCAAATTATTGAAAAAGCAAAAAAAGCAAAAGAATGTCCTCATTGTGGTAAAACACAATACGAGCTAATCTTTACAAAACCTACTATCTTTGTTGAAAAAACAGAGATTGGTGAACACAGATTATTACCAATTACAATTAGGGAAAGATTCACTCAAATTATTGATGATGATCTTAACTTATTATCGTATGATCCTGTGACTGCAAGACCTGAATGGTTTATTTTACAAGCACTACCTGTTCCACCCGTAACTGTAAGACCATCAATTATTCTTGAAACTGGAATTCGTTCTGAAGATGACTTAACACACAAGATGGTAGATATTATCAGAGTTAATCAAAGACTAAAAGAAAGTAAAGAAGCAGGAACACCTCCTTTAATTGTTCAAGATTTAGTAGACTTGTTACAATATCATACAACCACATATTTTGATAATGAAGTATCTGGCATCCCACAAGCTCATCATCGTTCAGGGCGTCCACTAAAAACATTAACTCAAAGATTAAAAGGAAAAGAAGGAAGATTCAGAGGTTCACTTTCTGGAAAGAGAGTAGATTTCTCTAGTAGAACTGTAATCTCACCTGACCCTAACTTAGATTTGTCTGAAGTAGGAGTTCCTGAACAAGTTGCAATGAAATTAACAATTCCTGAAATTGTTACTGAATGGAATATTGAAAGAATGAGAACACTTGTAATAAATGGACCAAACAAATTCCCGGGTGTTAACTATATCGTGAGACCAGATGGTGTTAAAATTAGATTAGATTTTGTTGAAGATCGTTCTACAATAGCTGAAACATTAGAAATTGGTTATCTTGTAGAAAGACATCTTGCTAATGGTGATATTGTCTTGTTTAACAGACAGCCTTCTCTTCACCAAATGTCAATTATGGCTCACTATGTGAGAGTATTACCAGGAAAAACTTTCAGATTACATCCATCTGTTTGTCCTCCATACAACGCAGATTTTGATGGTGATGAGATGAATCTTCACGTTCCTCAAAGTGAAGAAGCAAGAGCAGAAGCAATTCTCTTAATGAGAGTTCAAGATCAATTAATTTCACCAAGATATGGTGGTCCAATTATTGGAGCTCTAAGAGATTTTGTTACTGGTGCTTATCTTTTGACTAAAGATGATACTATTTTGACTCCACAAGAATTTTACAATTACGCAATGCTTGGTGGATATACAGATAAACTTCCAAAACCTGCAACAAAAACTAAAGACGGTTTGATGTATACTGGTAAACAATTATTCTCATTATTCTTACCAAAAGATTTCAACTATGTCATTACATCAAAGTGGTCCAAAGGAACAAAAGGCGCACAAAAGGATGTTGTAATTAAAAACGGTGAATTACTTAGTGGCGTAATTGATAAATCTTCAATTGGTGCAGAAGAACCAGAAAGTGTGTTGCATAGAATTGCAAAAGACTATGGTAACACAAAGGCAAAGAACTTTTTGAATTCTATCCTAATTATGGTAAAACAATACATTACTCACTATGGATTTAGCTATGGTTACGCAGATCTTGAAGTACCTGAAAAAGAGAAACAGCAGATTCTTGATGACATTCAGGAAACATATGGTATCATATCTGATCTTACTTCTCAATATGAAAAAGGAACTCTAAAGCTTACTAGAGGAATGAGACCTGAGGAAGCACTAGAAGCATACATTGTAAATGAGTTAGGAAAAGCAAGAGACAAAGCTGGTATGACTGCAGATCAATCCCTTGATCAAAGTAATGCTGGAAGAATTATGGCTACAACTGGTGCAAGAGGTTCAGCACTTAACATCGGTCAGATGGCAGGTGCATTAGGACAACAATCAAGAAGAGGAAGTAGATTACATGCTGGTTACAATAATCGTGCATTACCGCACTATCAAGAACATGATAAAAATCCTGACGCACATGGTTTTGTTAAATCAAATTACAGAGAAGGACTTTCTGCACTTGAATTCTTCTTCCATGCAATGGGAGGTAGAGAAGGTCTTGTAGATACTGCAGTTAGAACACAACAAAGTGGATACATGCAGCGTAGACTTATCAACGCGTTAGAGCACATTAGATTAGAATATGATGGAACTGTAAGAGATCCACACGGTCACATCATTCAATTCCTTTATGGTGAAGATGGAATAGATGTTGCAAAAAGTGATCATGGTGAAGCATTCAATGTTAATAGATTAATCGAATCACAAATCATTGTTGATTCTGGAAAGAAGGCAACAAAAGAAGAAATTACTGAATTAACAAAGAAATACACAAAGACATTCAATCCTAGATTAAAGGAACTTGTATCTGAAGGATTACTTGATTCAAAATTAAGTAAGGAAGGTGCAGAAATTGTTTGTAAGAAAGGTCTATCATTATACAACAAAGCCAAAGTTGAACCAGGACAAGCAGTAGGAATTATCACTGCACAATCCATTGGTGAACCTGGTACTCAGATGACTCTAAGAACATTCCACTTTGCAGGAATTGCAGAAAGAAACGTAACTTTAGGTCTTCCAAGATTAATTGAACTTGTTGATGCAAGAAAGAAACCTGTCACACCAACTATGGATATTTATCTTGATAATGAATCTAAAAAATCAAGAGAAAAAGCAATCGATATAGCAAGAAATGTTTTGCAAACTAAAGTAAGTGCATTAATCTCTGACAGTGAAACTGATTACACATCTCAAATTAAATTAATTCTTAGTGCAAACAGACTCAAAGAAAGAGGATGTACTGTTAGTGAAGTAGAGGCAGCATTACAATCAAACAAAAAATTCAAAATAGAAACAACTGGGGACCTAATAACTCTAAAACTAGTCGATGAATCTGATGCTCCAACTGTTATTGCAATTAGAAACAAAATACTCAATACTACTGTAAAGGGAGTCCCAGATATTGAACGTGTAACTCTAGTTCAAAAAGACGATGAGTGGGTAATTCAAACAACTGGTTCAAACATTGCCAAAGTCCTTGAAGTTCAAGGAATAGATAAGAAAAACGTTAGAACAAACAATGTGTTTGAAATTGCTGGTACATTAGGAATAGAGGCATCTAGAAATGCTCTGATAAATGAGCTGAAAAATACTCTGGAAGATCAAGGTCTGGAAGTAGATAATAGGTATATCATGTTAGTATCTGATTTAATGTGCTCAAGAGGATACATGCAACAAATTGGTAGACATGGAATTGCTGGTACTAAAGATAGTGTTCTTGCAAGAGCCGCATTTGAAATTACAGTTCCAACAATTGCACATGCTGCATTAGCTGGTGAAGTTGAACAACTCAAGGGTATTACTGAAAACGTAATCGTTGGTAGTATGATTCCAATTGGAAGTGGAACCGTAGACCTTTACATGCAAGTAAGTAAGAAGAAATGAGGATAATAAAAAATAGTGATTAAGATGGGCGATGAAATTTCTAATTTAATGAGCAATAACAAGGATAAAGTCATTTTATTGCGATTAAGAAACAACAAATCTGTTAGGGGAAATTTGCAAGACTTTGATGTTCATATGAATTTGACATTAGATGATGCTGAAGATATCTCCGATGGAAAAACTGTAAAACTCGGAAAGATACTTTTACGTGGAGATAATATTTTGGCAGTATCACTACCAGATGAAGAATCTTAGCTCAAAAATACAGTTCATTCTTAAATATTAAATTCAAATTATATTCTATTATGCTTCTATTGTTTTCTATAGTTTTTTTATTTTTTCTATTACCAGTATATGCTGAACAAATACCTGACTATAACAATCCATACGCTCCAATCTTTACTGACAAAACAGTATACACTTGGACTGATAAAGTCCAAATGACTATTCATGCACCAAGCTGGAACACAGATAGATACCTGATTGATTCAATAGGTGATGATGATCATCCTATCAAAATTTCTACAAGAGGTCATTCGCTATCTCCATACAAATTTACTGAAACTGATGTGAATTCTGGAAAGTTTGCCGCTGAAATAATTCTTACAGGATTTTCCCATGATGCTGACGGTGATGGTGATTTTGATACAACTCCTAGAACTATGGGAAATGGGCCAACAAGTGGATTTTTAGAATCTGATCGAGACTCTGCATTAACTATAACATTTGAATTTGCAAATGGAGTTGTTCTTACTAAATCTGTTCCAATACAGTGGAATATTGGATCAATTCAATTCTCTAAAGAAAATTATCTATCTAATCAAACTGCAACAGTACATGTAATTGATCCTGATCTTAATCTGAATCCTGAATCACTAGATCATATTCCGATAAAGATTTCTTCAAATTCTGACGTGTCAGGTATAGAGGTGAGTGCTGTAGAAACATCTGAAAGATCAGGTATTTTTTCTTCAACAATATCATTTACCCAAAATCTATCTTCAAGTGGAAATAGACTTTATGCATTACCTGGAGATACAATTTTTGCAAAGTATGATGATTATACCCTTCCAAAACCTTATTCCATATCTGATAATCTTGCAATGAGCACATCTGCAATAATTGGTACTTCTTCTTTGGCATTGCAAAGTATGCCGATTATATTTTCAGATAGTATGGGCAATCAAATCTCTACAGTATCGGCTAATGATCAAATTCAGATCGTTGGAAAGATAATAAATCCACAAAATTATAAACAAAAATTTGTTTATCTCTTTCAGGTAAAAGATGAGAATAATTTTGTAGTATCTTTATCTTGGATACAAGGAGAAATATCTGCAAATCAAAATTTAGATATTTCCCAATCATGGATTCCCCAACAAACTGGAAATTATTCTATTGAGACATACACATGGAACTCGTTGACTAACGCAGCTCCGCTATCTCCTTCATTATCAACATCCGTTTTTGTTAATTAAGTAATAGTATGATTTCTACTTAATCAATAAATACAAAATTACGATTTTAGCCGTGTGTTTGGATATAAAATTGGATTGTTACTAGTGTTAATTGTATTATTTCCACTTATGCCTTCAATATTTGCAGATCCAATTTTGTTAGACTTTGATAAAACCGAATACCATACTGGTGATAATATGATCATAACAGGACATATCTCAAACTATAAGATGCCAATAATAGCAATGAGTCTTTTTGATCCTGAAGGCGATATTTTATCTGCAAATAATTTGATTATCAACTCTAATGGTACCTTCTCCAAAGCATTTTCCTTAGACTCTCCTTTTTATGATAAATCAGGACAATATACTGTAAAACTAAATTATGGTAAGATAGTCCAAAATGAATTTTTTACAATTGTAGGTAATACTTCTGAGCCTGAAATAGCAATTCCAGAATCTATAATTCCTGAAATTATTTCCATAAACACTGACAAGAATCAATACTATGATCAAAACTTTATTACAATAACCGGTTCTGTTAATACAATTGATTCTCCGACTGTACTGATTGGGGTTCATGATCCATATGGTACACCAATCGGATTTTATTTTGGAGAAATTAATTCTAGCTTGCAATTTTCTACAAAGTTTCTTGTAAAGTCTGGCGTTAATTTTAAAGTGGATGGAACTTATCAAGTAAAAGCACACTATGGTGAGAGTGAAAAAACAATAAACTTTGAATTTTCTAAAAAACTTGATACTGTAGAACCAGAAATAAAAACACCAGAAATAAAAACACCAGAAATAAAAACACCAGAAATAAAAACACCAGAAATAAAAACACCAGAAATAAAAACACCAGAAATAAAAACACCAGAAATAAAAACTTCTGAAAAAAATATTAATTCCGTAGATTACCAACCTCAGATAAAAAAATATGATAATCTATCTGTTGAAGATATAGAGCTAGGAAAACTACTAAATCAAATTAATTTGGATTGTGATCATAGTAGATTCATCGATACCATTTCATATAATGATGGAATGGGACCCGCGTTATACCGACTTTGCAAATTTGATCAGTCCTTGAGTTTCTTTAATGACTCTTTATCAAAAGATCCAAACAATGTTGAAATTATTACCAGTAAAGGTTCTGTCCTTGGAAAAATGGGTCGTACTTTAGAATCTATTTCATATTATGATACAGCTCTTAATATAGATCCAAATTTTATTCCTGCAATTAACAATAAAGCAAATGCCCTTGCAAATATGAAAAAATACGATGAATCTATCTCTCTTTACAATAAAGCTCTTGAAAAAAATCCAAGTTATGATACCGCAAGAAAAAATCTCCAATTAGTTTTACAAGAATCCTCATTGGAAAATAAGGTAATATTTACTGAATATGCTTCTACAAGCACAGATGTTTCATCTAATATTGTATCTTCAAAAGATACCATGACTGAAAAACTGCAAACGGAAAATAATTTAAAAACACAAACAAAAAATCCAACTAATATTTTTGAGGAGTTATCTTTGGTATTTTCATCATTAGGCTCCCTCTTCGGATTTCAAAATTAAGAGTGATTTCTAGTTTTTTTATATGTAAAATTTCAATAAACCTATAAAGCCCAGTAAAGACGATTGTGAATAAGGATAACACATGAGTAAGATACTAGAAAAGACACTAAAAGATGCACATAAAGAAAATACATTAACAATTGGCACTAAACAAGTATTGAACTCTATGAAAGATTCCAAATTAATTGTCCTGTCTCAATCTGTAAAAAAAGAGATGTTTGCAAAAATTGAATCAGATGCGAAAAAAGAAAAAATACCATTAGTTAACTTTCAGGGAACTTCAGTTGCATTAGGGAGACTATGCGGCTTACAATTCCGAATCTCAACAATATCATTTACATCAATAACTGATGCAAACATTAAATCAATTCTTAAAGATACAGAAACTGAGGAAAAAAATGAATAAACATTTCATCTCTAATCTAAGTTTAAATGAGACAAATTTTGTTCGGAGTTAAACAGGAATTCTAATGACACAATCAATTAAACTTACAACAGATCAAATGCGAATGATGTCACTCTTTCAAAATGTTACAGGTGCAACTGCTCGTGATTGTGTCGAAGATGAAAAACAAGATCGTGTAATTTTTGTAGTAAATACTGGTAAAATGGGCTTGGCAATCGGAAAAGGTGGAATTCATATCAAATCATTGCAAAACATTGTAAAGAAAAATGTCGAACTCGTTGAATTTGACGAGGATCCAGCCAAATTCTTAACAAATCTCCTTAATTCTAAACTCGTCTCTGAAGTAAAAATAAATACACGTGCCGATGGTTCAAAACAGGCAATAGTTATGGTAGACCCAAGAAAGAAAGGCATTGTTGTAGGAAGAGAAGGCAGAAACGCTGAGAAAGCAAGACTTTTAGCTAAACGATATTTTGATATTACAAGTGTGCTGATTAATAGTCCTGAAAAAGCAACATTGGAGATGTAAAATATGACAAAATCACCACTAGGTTTATTCGCAGGCAGAGTTCTAATCGCAAAACGAAAGAGACAACGATGGGCAATCTCTACTTACAAAAGAAGAAAACTTGGTATCGATAAAAAAGCAGATCCTCTTGGTGGTGCTCCGCAAGGAAGAGGAATAGTCTTAGAAAAAGTAGGTATTGCAGCAAAACAACCAAACTCTGCTGTAAGAAAATGTGTTAGAGTTCAATTAATTAAAAATGGTAAAACCGTAACAGCATTCTTGCCACGAGACGGTGCAATGAATTTCATCGATGAACACGATGAAGTACACATCCAAGGAATGGGTGCAACACAAGGTGGTGCAATGGGAGATATTCCAGGTGTACGATTCAAAGTATTCAAAGTAAATGGAACATCACTTAACGAACTAGTAACTGGCAAGAAAGAAAAACCAAGGAGATAAAATTGGCTGAGACAAAAAATTTCTTATTATTTAGAAAATGGGACATGTCTGATATTGAAATTCAAGATCCTGGATTAAAGACAGCAATTTCATTAAGACGACAAATCTTGCCCTACACTTTTGGTCGTTCAGCATTAAAGAGATTTAACAAAGCTGAAGTAAACATTGTAGAAAGACTTTGCAACAAAGTCATGCACTTTGGAAAGAAATATGCTAAAAACACTGGACGTATGACTGGTAAGAAAACCAAAGTACTCAACACTGTTAAAGTTGCATTTGATATTATTGCCTTAAAGACTGGTAAAAATCCAGTTGAGGTGTTAGTTAGAGCAATTGAAAACTCTGCACCAAATGAAGACACTACACGAATTGTATATGGTGGTACAGTCTACCATGTATCAGTAGATGTAGCTCCAATTAGAAGAGTCGACATGGCACTAAAGTTCATTGCAGACTCTATACGAGATGCGACATATTCTAATCCAAAACCAATTGAGGAACACATGGCCGAACAACTAATTTTGGCTGCAGCAAACGACCCAAACGCTCCTTCTGTAAAGAAGAAGCACGAATTAGAAAGAATAGCGCAAGCTTCTAGATAGTAATTTTACCAGTAGCCCGAGGCAGATTCGAACTGCCGTCTCCGCCTATCCACTCTTGAGATCCAGAGGGCAGAATCCTTAATCTAAAATTTTTTTATTTGACCGCTAGACTATCGGGCTACCAAAACAAATTCTGATGTTTTAGCATATAATCATTTACTAATTTACTTGAACTGCACTTCATGAATGGCAGTTGCATAATCGCATTCTGCTTTTAGTCTCATGTATGGAATTAATCTATAATGAATAGAGTAAAGATGATCTTCTTTTCTAATAATTCCTTTTTGCATTAGTGATACTAGACCACGGGATGTAATTCCAATCTTTGTATTTGTTTTTTCACATACTTCGTCACGTTTTTTTTGATATTGCTCTAATGAAAAAGCTACATCATTAATTTCTAAAATTAAAGGCCACACAATTTCAGCCCAGACAAATCTTCTGTTTTCAGTAGCCGATGCATATTTGCCTTTTTCACTCAACATTAATAACATCTGCAAAAGAAGTTATAACTTAATAGTTGTCTCAAAAAGAAATTGAAGAATCACTGAATTTATTACAAAAAGATTGGGATGTTGATCCAATTTTGCGCCAATTCATACTAGGAAAAATAACTGATGTTAGTGATTATTCCATTAAAGTAAAAGATGTTATTTTTCATATCCCATATTTAACATCTGAAAAAAAATATATTTTGTGGAAATGTTTTTGGCCTGATTGTCATAACTGCTGTGATCGACAAGGTAGATTGCCATTAACTTCTGATGATCTAATTACAATTGGAAAGGGTCTAAAATACAAAAAAACATCTGATTTTATAAAAAACGAAACAATAACTACAACTTGGCAAGACTCTTCTCCTTCTGGCCAAATCACCACAATGACTACAATTAATCTAAAACGAAAAAAAGATGAGACTATACAGGAAGATGGAACTCATATTTCTTGTAGATTCTTAGATGAAAAAGGTGGATGTAGTATGCATCCAGATAGGCCTGGCGTATGTTATCTCTATCCTTTCTCTACATGGCTTGAAAATGAAAAAGGTATGGCACGAGTTCATGCTACATACCAGTTTACTGGTGATTGTCCTGGATTTTACCTAGCAGAAGACATACAACAAATGAAACAAGAACTCAAAGATTATTCAAAAATAATTTATGATTATACCTTATCATCAAGCAGAACAATGAGAGAAAACTTTGGTTCTGTAAGTTTTGGTTAGGCCTTTGCTACTTTCATCAGATCAGAAATCTTTACATCCATTCCAAATCTAGCTTCGTTTTTCTTCATGTATCTGAAAATTGAGATAAAGTCTGGAAGTGACTTGAAGAAATTAAAGTCCTTGTGGATCTTTGCTCTAACAAACTTGAAAACTTTGTCGTATATCTTATAATGTTCATCAACTGCTTTTTCATAAGCTGCAAAATCGTGCATGTTCTCAACAAAGATATCAACACACTGCATACTTGGAATGATTCCCTCACCTAGTAACGCATAGACAGTACCAATTGATTCTCCAACTCCTACAACCTTTCCTTTGTAAAACGGTTTGCACTTACCAGGAGTTGCAAGTCTGATTGGTCTTCCTTTAGTTTTTTGAACTTTACCGCCATACTTTTTTAGAAAATCGTCAGTTGCTTTGATGTGATTCTTTCTGTAATCGCCTGCACCAATATGTGCATACTTTTCACCTAGTGGAAAATACCAAAAATATCCAGACATTCCTGGAAATGGTTCAATGTAAAAGTCATCAAATGGAACCTTATCTTCATATTCTACTTTGTATTCGTATGTTGGTAAGAAAAAATCCTCTTCTAACTTTGGAAGATAAGTTCTTGCAAATCCAGTACAATCAACTATCATATCATACTCTTTTTCTAGTTCTTCTAGCTTTGGTGCTATGCCGTAGATAATTTTAGAATCTTTAATGAAATCTTTGATTAATGCAAGTTTGTCATATGTACACAAGCCATGCAGACCGATATCAAATTTTACGTTATTATTCATCTTTACATGCATGGTTTTTCCGTCATGGATTAGAAAGTCATCAAAATTTCGTCCTACTTTGCTGCAAAACTTGTCTAGTTCTGATTTTATTGTACCCCATGCGCAAATAGAATCATGTCTCTCTTGTGTACTTCGTTCATAACCTACAACCTCATGTTCTGAATTTTTGAGTCTGGCCATAAGATAACTCCCTGCGACACCCATGCCCATAACTGCAATCTTCATTTAGCCTAAATCTGGTCAGACCTAATAAAAACACTATCTGGCGATTTTACAAATTTTTAAATTTCTTAACTAATCGTATTAATACTACGAATATTTTATACAAATTTAGGTAAAATGGGTACTATGCAAGCAATCGAAAAACTTGAAAATTCAAACCAAGGAATTCAAGTAATTTTAGACCACCTTGCAGAACAACTATCTGACATAAAGCAAGATCCAAGATTAGAAGGACTGGTAGATGATCTGGAGAATCTATTTCATGCATATCTCAAAACATGGATGAAAAGCAACACTGATGTAATTACGATGCTAAAAGAACAATAGAATCTCTCAAGTTAAATTTGGAAAGATTTTACAAAAACCATGGATACATTTGACGCAATAAAATCAAGAAGATCAATTAAGAGTTTTCAAAATTATACAATGAGTAAAGAAGAGATTAATCAATTATTGGAAGCTGCCATTTTATCTCCAACATCATACAACATCCAGAATTGGCGATTTGTCATTGTGACAAAACAGGAGATCAAAGACAAGCTTTGCGCTTTATCATATGGTCAGAAACAAGTGGCAGAAGCCTCTTTGGTAATTATTTTATGTGCTGACTTGAAAGCATGGGACAAAGATCCTGAACAATACTGGATAAACATTCCAGAAGGCCCACGTCAATCCATTGCAAAAGCAATAAGACAATCATATGCTGGAAATCCAACACTTGAAAAAGATGAGGCAATGCGTTCCTGTGGATTTGCAGCTCAAACTATAATGCTTGCAGCAAAAGCAATGGGTTATGACACTTGCCCTATGGAGGGATTTGATTTTGGAAAAGTTGGCAATCTGATTAATCTGCCATCTGATCATATCATATCTATGATGGTAGTTGTTGGCAAAAAAGCAAAAGATGCTGCTCCTAGAGGTGGACAGTTACCATTATCTAAAGTAGTCTTTGAAGATCATTTTTAGTGGTTTGAGAAAGGATATTTTTCATCACATTTACTACATCTATCATGCATTCCTTTAGCCGGTTTTGTTAATCCACAAAATTCACAATATCGCATAATTCCAAGATCAATTGCCTTTTTGGAGCATCTTGATTGCTCTTCTGAGGAATGTTTGTCATTTGATTTGCCACACATTGGACATAGCTCATCTAAATCAGTCAATGACTGATTCGCTTTATGTGGTATTTTTATTGTTAACTATGCAAAACTAGTTATTTTAAAAATATTCAAATCATCATGAATCGATTAATTTGACCAATTTGGACTGGAAAAAATAAAAAAAATTCCATCCTTCTTATCTTTCTCGTCTGATAGATAATATTATGACATCAGAAAAATGTGAATGCATCCTTTGCAGTTTCATTACCAATTCTGTTTCAGACAATGTTCAAATCTATGATTCTGAATAAAATTTAGAGCCAAGAAGAATATCCACCATCAAGTGTAATTGCGTAAAATCCTTCTTTTGTCAACTCATCAGCTGCGATGTTTCCCCGATATCCAGAACTGCAATACGTGCAGATCTTTTTGTCTCGCATATCTTCAATCTGTTTTTTCTTTGCATTACGAATTGCCAACCCTAAAGGCATATGAACAGAGTCTTCAATTATTCCTCCCTTTAATTCATCAATTTCACGAACATCAATTATTACAAAATCATTTTTTTGAGACATTAGCTCTTTTGCTGTAATCTTGTCTGCCATTAATTGTTTTATGAGTACTGCAATTTATTTTTGTTCCAAATGTTTAAGAATATCATGAATTTAGATCATTCATGGCCCAAAGTAAATGTCCTTACTGTAGCTCACTATTTGAAAACAATGAAGTATTATCAAAACACATAGACAAAGTACACAATGCTGCAGAACCGATCTAGTCTTTTTGGGTAAAAAGATTGACTCGTTGTCACAACTAATATTTCGTAATTTTACTTCTATGAATTCGGACTAGGAAGTTTTTAAAAATTTTAAATCAAACAAAATAACACCTATTTTGTGAAACCTCAATCATGTAGAAACTGTGGAAAAGAGTTACATCAAAATCAAAGAGTTTGCCCTAGTTGTGGTAGGGATACGGGTTATGATGATGTGGAATAATTTTTGAAACTAAATTTATTGTTTTTAATGAATGAATTTCAAAATTAATACATAATTCATCTAAAACATTAAAAATCAATATAGAAAATTATGATTCAGATTATATACAATAAAAGATAATTATCTATATGGTAAGTACACCTATTTGGATTGCAATCATAATTGGTGTTTTCTTCCTAGGAATTGGTGTAAGTTATGCGCATTTTGCCAGCACTTATGATCCAATGTCTATGAAATTTCAAAATCAAGAATTGTTTAATCAAATGATGTCAAATAATCCAAAGATGTCTCAACAGTGGATGAATTCAGATATGATGAATCAACAACAAATGATGAATGATCCACAGTTTAGGCAACAAATGTTTCAACAAATGATGCAAAACCATGATGACATGATGGAATGGATGGCAAAAGATCCGAAACATATCGAGCAGATGTCAAAGATAATGAAAGATGATCACATGTTTATGTCAAAAATGATGTCTGCAATGATGAATGATCCTGATTTAAGATTACAAATGATGGGTCACATGTCAGAAAATCCTGAAGCATTCAAAGAAATGATGAACATGATGGGTTCAAACATGACATATCCCATGGGTTCTGGAATGAATCAACAAATGATGCATCCATAAAGTAATTTTAATTTTGTAAATGAAATTATCTAATTCAAAGCATGCCACAAACTAGAAAATATTTACAAATATTCCCAGATGCATACTAAGTCATGCAATCTGCAAGTCCGACCAAAGACCTAGTTAGTCATACTTCGTGGGTAGAAGACCAATATCCTTTTCTATCTATGTCTGCGTTGATGGTTTCGGATCTTTTTCGAAGGATGGTGAAAAAATGAAACCGAAATACAAGAAAACAAAATTTGGCATCTGGCCTGAATAGTGCATTGAATAATTCATGATTTGTCGAAAATTATTCAATCAATATTGCAGGTTTGAATGGCCTTGCATGTCTTGCCTTTGATTTGGGATCATAGATGTTTTCATCTGATTCTGAGAAAACATCAATGTCCACCCCAAATTCCTTCTTTCCAATGTCTGTTAATTCATTTGCCAAAAATTTTTTCTCATCAAATTCTTTTGATTCTAATTTCATCTGTCTGATTTCAGATGGTTCTGATAAGATATCTTTGATTGTCTTTTGTACAAAGTCTGGTATTTTTTTAACATCTGAAGTTTCTGGATTCGAAATTAATTCCTTCATAACAATTCCCATGTTTGTCTGTCCTGATGTGACTTTTTCTAAAATAGAATGATATACTCTAGATTTGAATGAATCAGCAGTATAGATTGTAATTTTTTTTGGAGTAATTTTTGTTACCTTAAGAATATTTGAAATATCATCAATTAGTAATTTTAACAACTCTTCGGATTGAATTGCAGACGCATTGATGCTCTCTTCAGAATATTTTGGCCATTGAGATGTTGATGCTAAATCAGAATGTCCTAATTTTTCCCACATCTCTTCAGATATGTGTGGTGCAAATGGTGATAACATTGCAACACGTACTGAATTAATCTGATGTAAAATTCCTGAAATGTTTGTCCTATTTTTTGCATTTGCTCTTTTTGTGTACCAGTTAAGTTCAGATTCAAATGAAAACAAGATATCATGTAATGCTTCTCTTAATCTCATTTTTTCTATTGAATTGGTAACTTGAGAGATCATGCTCTGGGTTTTAGATAAAATCCACTTGTCTTCAGCCTCTAAATTATTGATTTTTTCTGCTTTTAGCCTTGAACATTCATTGTATAATGATTCTAGTTTATTTTGAATGCCTGAGACTGATTCCATATTAAAATCAGCGTCTTGGAGTAATTCAGCTGATATGATAATGGCTAATCTTATGGGGTCTGCGCCATAATCTTGAATTGCCTTTCGCAATGGTATGATATTTCCCATACTCTTTGACATTTTAGAACCGTTCATCAATACTGAACCATTAACTACAATCTCTTTTGGCCAATTGTTTTCAGGAAATATTGCAACATGATTCAAAACAAAAAACGTCAAGTGATTTGGAACCAAATCTCGTCCTGAATGTCTTGAATCCACTGGATAAAAGTAGTCAAATTCTTTTTTGATTTGATTAATTACATCGACTGTTAATTCTGTAATTGACGATACCTTGTTTGCATCACCTTTGCCCAAGAAAATATAATCAAAAAATTCTGGAGATAATTTTTCAGCCTTTAGTGTTCCATCATTTACAAATTTTGAAATTATATAGTATGCCATGTAAATTACAGAATCTGATAGACTTTCTACAATCCAGTCCTTATCCCATGGTAGTTTGGTTCCAAGTCCATGCTGTCTTGCACAAGCTCGCTCTCGAAGCCATCCAATTACATAGTTAAACTCTGCTCTAATCTCTTGTGGTAAAATATTCATCACATCAAAACATTTGGTAGCTAGTTCTTTCCAGTCTTTATCGCCATAATTTAAGAACCATTGATTGTTAAGAACTTTGACTACACATTCTGCACCGCATCTACATCGAACAGGAGTGTTTGTTAGTTCTAGTAAAATATCTGCATGCTTGTTTTTGATTAACCATTCCTTGATTGTATCTTTAGCATATGCTACTTTGATTCCTGCAAATTGTTCTGTATTTTGTTTCAATTTTCCGCCGTAGAACTCCTTTCCATAAACTTCTTTTGTCGCATCTTCTAGTTTTGGATCACTTTGATTTACGACACCAAATTTCTCAACTGTTTCTTTTGCTGGATTTTCTCCAAATCCTTCAGTCTGAATAATTGAGATTGGGGTAATTTTGGCTACTTTTAAGGCTAATTCGGGCTCAATTTTGGACTTTTTGAGATCTTCTAATGCTTGATAATCAAATGGCGCATGGGCTGGAACTGACATTACCATTCCAGTACCAGTACCACTTTCAACAAAACTGGCTGGAAGCATTAGGATTGAATCATTTCTATGTGAGACGGTAACTGATTTTCCGATCAATTCTACGCCTTTTATCTCACCATCATATGTGATTTTTTTATCCAAAAATTCTAGCTTGTATGCACATTCTTTACTTACAATCCATTTTTCATTACCTACTGTAATTTTCTTGTAAATTATTTCTGGATTTACCCAGAGATTTACAACACCAAAGATTGTTTCAGGTCGAAGTGTTGCAGTTGGAATGATGTAATCTTCATACTTAAATTTAATTAAAATATATTCAGTAAAGTCTGGCTCTACATCTCCTAGAGTGTCATGTTGTGAAACTGGATTTTGATCCTTTGGACACCAGCCAACTGGATGAGAACCTTGAATGATTAGTTTTTTCTCCCGTAATGTTTTGATTTGCCACTCGATAAATTTACTGTATACGGGATCAATTGTGGTAAACTCTCGTCTCCAGTCAATCGAATATCCCATTTCAATCATTCCTGTTTTGATTTCTTTGTGAAAGTAATCTGCAATCTTTACTGGTTCTACAAATGTCTTGATTGATTCTTCTGGTACTCCGTAAAGATTTTTTAAATTCTCGATAATTTCTTTGTCGTTTGCCTCTACTCTTTTTGCCATTCCAAGTATTGGAGTTCCAGTGTAGTGAAACGCCATTGGAAACAAAACATTGAATCCTTTCATTCTGTAGAATCTTGCATGAACATCAGCTAATGTGTATGTTCTTCCATGTCCGATGTGTTGAGGTGAGTTTGGATATGGGTATGCAACTGTTATGAATTTTTTTTCTTTTTCGCTAGGATCTGTTTCAAAGTCTTTAGAGTCATTCCATCTCTTCCTCCACTTTGATTCAATCTCATTCCATCTTATTTCCATAATATCATCCTAAAATCATTGATTTTGCTTTGGCTATTGCGTCGTTTATTTTAGATGTGTCTTTTCCTCCTCCCTGAGCAAATTTGGCATCTCCGCCTCCTGCTCCACCTAGTATTTCAGCCACAGATTTGGCAATATTTCCGGCATTTTTGCTCTTTGAGGCCTCATCTCCAGAATATGCTATTACTCGAATCGTTGGACCTGATTCGAAAATTCCGACATATACTGAATTCGGATTATCCTTGACTAGTTTTTTACCAAAGTTCATGTGGAAAAATTCGTCATACTGTTTTGAATTTGTAAAACATGATTTTATTTTATCTACATTAATTTCGATTTCATCTATGACTCCATTACTTGATTGAGCTGTAACTTGTTCTAATAAAACAGGAATCTTTTCTTTTGCCTTTTGCTTTTCTTCTTCTCTTTGTTTGTCTTTTAGCTCTTTTTGCTTTTCTTCTTGTATTCTTTTTGCGTTTTCAATCTCTTGTTGTTTTACATATTCTTTGGCAGTCGGACCTGAGACAAATTCCAATCTAACAACACCATCTTGAATTCTCTTAGTCTTTGTTATCTTGATTAATTCAACTTCTTTTGTCTTTTTGACATGTGTTCCACCACAAGCTTCAACATCAAAGTCTTCAATTGATACGATTCTAACTGACTTTACTGGAACTACACCTCCCTGATAAATTTTAAATCCATACTTTTGTTCTGCAGTTCCCCTGTCATAGTTTTGTATGGTTACTGTCATGTCTTTTGCAACAATATTGTTTGCAGCATTTTCAATGTCCTGTACTTGCTTGTCAGTTAGTGAAGAATGATGAGTGATATCCAACCTTGCATGATCAGCTTCTTTGAATGCAGAGTGCTGCCATATCCAAGAACCTAATACTCCTCTAGCTGATGAGTTTAGTATGTGAGTGCTGGTATGATTCTTTGTAATGTTTGATCTTCGAAGTGAATCTACTTTGCACTTTACTACCTCGCCTTGTTTTGGAATTACTCCTTCTATCTCATGAACTATGACTCCACCGTGTTTGTTTACATCAATTACTTTTGAGCCTGCAATGATACCATAGTCTGGCTCTTGTCCACCACCTCTTGCATAAAATGAGGTTCTATCAAGCACAACAGATTTATCAAAAACTTTGAGGACCTTTGCATCAAACTCCATTGGATCATCTTTGTAAAAGAGCATCTCGGTTTCTGGAAGATCATCAAGTGGAAGTTGTTCAATGTCTTTTTTCTTGTCTGACTGGTGAAGATCTGATAATTTTGCATAAAATGATGAGGGAATTTCAGATATTACGTCAATTTCTCTTAGATACTCTGGTGTAATTCCATCTGATTCGTATAAAGTGATTAACTCATCTACTGTTGGCGCTCTGCCTTTTCCTTTAAGGCGTTCTGCCATCTTTCCCATTCTTACCTTTGATTCAACATATCTTTCTGATTCTAATTTCAAAATGGTCTTGACATCTTGTCTCTTTTCATCTAATTCAGGATATGTGTCTCTGAGATAATCAATATGCATATCTACTAACTCATCGATATCCAGCTTGAGATTCATTCTATCTATTGTTCCATTGATTCGTCTTAACATCATTCTTAGATTATAACCTCCGCCAACATTGCTTGGTAATGCACCATCAGTAATTGCAAATATCAGAGTTCTAAGATGATCTGCAATTAGATACATTCCTTCAAGTGGTGTGATGATTCGATTGACTTGATCTTGTGTTAGTCCAGCTGTTTTTACGGCATTTTTTCTTACTTCAATCAAGTCGTCATGAATCTCTAGATTCTTTGCAATTGCGGTAAAGTATTTTCGTAACATCTCAGAATCTGAATCAATTCCAATCTTTTCAAACAGATGATTAGTGATTGGACCAAAGCAGCAGTCATATGCAGTAGGAGTTCCCTTTGTAATCCAGGCAAATCGCTCAAGACCTGCACCCATATCGATAATCTTTTGATCTAGAATGGTGTGTTTTCCCAACTCACCTTGAAATTCAGTAAATACGGCATTTCCTAGTTCTAATCCTCTGACAAAATATTCTAGTGAAGAACCAAAAGAGCCACCGCCTGCCCACACATCTTCAACAAAAACCACTTCTTCTTTTTTAATTCCAAACTGCTCTGTCAATAATCTAAAGTCTAAATCAACACATTCATCTTTCCAGTATCCTTGTGCATTTGGAATACTATGTTGTCCAATCATACAAAAGCTAGAAAAATGTCTGCCAGTTACTCCGACATTTTCCAAATCCTTGAATCTCAAACAAGTTTGTGGCACTACAAGTGGATTTGCAGGAAACTCAAAGACTACTTTTGAACCCATTATTCTTTGAAAATCAACAATTGATGCAATAGTAAAGTATAGATCGTCTCGCCATCTACAAACAACTGGATATCTTGAAACTGATGTGTGGTTGTTTTTTACAAAAAATGATTCTACTTCTTTCCAGGCCTGTGTGTAGTCAAATCTCTTTTTAGTTGGTGGATCTCCTATGAATGAATAAGTATCGTCTGCATCATCAGGACATAATCCTCTCTGCGAATCCAGAGTCCAAAAATATCTTTTACACTTTAAGCATGATTTTCTAACAAATCCTTGTTCTTCAAATAACTTGACCTTATAGTATCTGTCTGGGTCAGATGAAAATTCATTCAGAATTTCTTTTTTATCCAACGAAGAACTTCTATTTGTCCAATATTAAGAATTGTCGATTAATAATACATTAAATAAACTGGCAATATCTTGCAAATTATGTTTAAGAGAAAACCAGCATTACGAGAAGGGGTCCATGTTTTCTCTACTAAAAAAAATGGCGAATATTATGATTTTATCTTTGGAGTAATTACTGGCGTTGATGGCAGGAAAGTTGGTGTCAATGGAGTAATTGTCAATCCAGTAGGCCTGAAAAATAAAATTGCTCAGGGAAAAGCAGGTGAACGTTCCTCTGAGATTTTGGAGCATCCAACACCTGATAATGTGGTTTTGGCCCTTGTGTATAGAGTAGAACATGAAAACTATGCTGAGGTATTAGATCTTGATAAAGACAAATGTGATTTGATTCCGCCAAAAGTTTATGCAATTTTAGATGGATGGATTCGCGAGACTCTGCCTGAATTTATCAACAATGTATTGTCTTTGCCACCAGGTCCAGAAAGAGATGAAGCTAAACGTGTCTTAAAACACAGAATGGAAACACTAGTTGATAAAAATCTAAAACGAACTCTTTATTCTGTTTGCCGAAGTCTGAAAATTCTAAACTAAACTTTTTTCTTTACACGTCATTTGTTGGATATCGAATCTAGAGTTTTAAGAAGGATTTTTTGGGATTTAAATCTCAAAATACCATTAATTTTGATAATTTCATGCGTGAGTTAAATGGAATTAAATGGTCATGAAAAAAAATTCATTCTATATAAGACATTCACATTCAAAAAGATGTGAACAATAACAAGATGGAGAGATTTAACGGAGAATTTCGAGACAGAGAGAAAGTTACAAGAGGATTGAAAAAAGATGAATCATCATTGATTGATGGCTATCAGTTGTATCACAATTACATTAGACCGCATATGGCGTTAGATGGAAAAACACCATCAGAAGCTTGTGGGATTACCATTCAGGGAGGAAATAAATGGAAAACGTTAATTCAAAATGCAAGTAGATAATCTCAAATGGTTCAGAGAAGTAGAAAGAATCTAAAGATAGGTATCGGAGTTTTCATTATGGTTTCAGGCATATTGAATATTACAATGGGTGAACAATCCTATCAGAATTTAATGGAAAATAGAATCATTACACTAGCTTACATCATAGTTGGAATATTGATCATATTGGGAACAGATAGGATCAAAGAACTTTTGAGAATAACTCCAAAGGTGAAACAATGACGGGAGAGGGTTTAGGATATGACCTTGGCAGTATGCTTTTCTGGGTGTTACTTGCTGGTGGCATAGTGGGTGGAATCATTTACAGTATTTGGAGAAAGAAAAAATGACAAAAAAATATCTATTTGGCACAATTCTAATGATTCTATTCATTCCATCTTCTCTCTATGTTTTCCTTTTGATCTTCCAAGGAAAATCCATAGATGAAATAATCCCATACATTATGGGAAGTATAGTATTATTGGGAATTGGGTTTTTGCTTCGTTCTAAAAAAATGTGATTTTTTATCCCGACACAAATAACCAAATACAAAAAATCCCACACAATTTAAAATCCAAATGATTGTAGAAAATTCTAGCAACCTTTAGGTAACACCCCTTTGAGAAACCGACAACGAAACAGAATCTAACTCCACCATAGTTTTATATTATGCCCTAAGAAAATCTCGATACAATGGAATACGTTTATGCTGCTTTACTTCTTCACAAGCTACAAAAAGAAGTTAATGAGGCAAACATCAGCTCAGTTGTAAAAGCATCTGGCGCTGCAGTTAATGATGCTCAAGTAAAAGCATTAGTTGCAGCATTGGCTGATGTTAACATCGAAGAAGCAATCAAAGCCGCACCTGTAGCAGTAGCAGCAGCAGCCGCTCCGGCAGCCGCAGCAGCAGGTGAAGCAAAGAAAGAAGCACCAGTTGATACCAGTAAAAATGAAGAAGCCGCGATGGAAGGTCTATCTTCACTATTTGGATAAACAACTATTATTTTTTCAATTTAATTTTGATTTTTTACATCAATGTTAATTAACAATTATTTGTTTTTTGTATTGATTGGTTGATTTTTCAATTCCTGCTCATGTGTTTATCTACATTTTAGATCTCTTTGGAACAATGGCATTTGCAGTAACGGGTGCTTTCAAAGCCATAGAAAACAAATCCGACATCGTCGGAGTTTTACTGTTAGCGACAATTACAGGCGTTGCGGGAGGTGTAATCCGGGATGTTGTGATGGGCCAGTTTCCAAACGCATTATCTGATCCGGCATATGTTGCAATAACAGTTACATCAGGAATTGCAATTTTCTTTTTATATACACATCTCAAAAAACACTGGAATTTATTTTTGAAGTTTGATGCAATTGGACTTGGTGTATTTTCAATAATTGGAGCAACGTTTGCATACAATTTAGTAGGGCTAAACTTTCTTGCAATAATGCTTGCAGGTGTACTTACTGCCGTAGGTGGTGGTATACTTCGAGATGTCTTTGTCACACAGGTCCCAATAGTTTTTGTAAAGGAATTTTATGTCTCTGCAAGCTTTATTGGAATTTTGGTATTTTATTTTATGTTGTACTTTGGTGGAGAGTTGTACTCTGCAACAATTGTAGGATTGACAATAACTACTGCATTGAGATTAATTGCAATGAAGTATAATTGGAATCTTCCTAAAGTTAAAGGAATTTAAGATTAAGCTGGACTGTAGCCTTTGGCTTTTGATGCAAGGCCTTTTGCTTGGCCTTCTGCCTTTTGCAAAATCTGCTCTTTAGTTTCACTTGTCATAAATCCAGACTCTACTGATAATGAGCGAGCATGCTGAGCTGCCTTGCCAATAATTTGGTTAATGTTTTCTGGAGTAACATATGCTGCCTCAATTGACAGTGATACTGCTTCTTGGTGATATTGAGCAAATGCATTTCTAATTGCTTCTACATCAATTACCATGTCTTTTTCTGCATATTTGAGACCCTCCTCTAATGCAGTGTATAGTGAAATTCCAGCTTCAACTGGTTTGATATCTAATTTACCTAACAATACTGCTAGTTTCTCATTAATTACTCCGCCTTTCTTTACTGGAGTTGAGTCTTTTGCAATCCAAATTGTTCCTTGATCAATCTTTGTTGGAATTCCAGCCTCTTTGAATTCAGTAAGCATTGGACCTGGAGCAATTCCCGTGTTCTTTGCAGGAACTACAATGTCTACACTTGCAATATCCCCACCTCTTGCTGCCATCATAATTTTGTTTTTGGCAAGTAAGACGTTTAGTTTGAATGGTGACATGTTTGTAAATATGAAAAGGCATTGACCTACTAGTTCGTCAGCAATTCCTTTGATTCCTGGAATGTCTGATTTTTCTAATGCTTTTTGTGCAACTCTGTCTTTGACACAGACAAATTCTACCTGACCTTTGAGTGCTTTTCTTAATGGTAATAGTTGTGATGCTCTAACTTTGTTTGTCTTTACTAATGCAACAACTTTGTATTTTTTTGGAATCTCCATCATTTGTTGATACATCTGAGTTTTTTTTGCTGGATATTTTGTTCTATTTTCATGCATGTTTCTTCTTGACCTCTTCTATCTGTTTAATTGGTTTTCCCATTGTGGTTTTAATGATAATTCTTTTCATGTTCTTATCTCCGTTTGGTAATTTCTTTTCAACTGCAGCAAGTACTGCATGTGCATTAATTGCCAAGTCTGCATCACTCATTGTCTCATCACCAATTTTACATGACATTGCTAATGTTGCTCTTGCTCTAACTTTGATTGATGCTCTGAATCTTGTTAGAAATGATTCAATTGATGCGTTAAATGGAACTGGTGTTGGCATTTTACCTCTTGGACCTAATAGCTGACCCAATACTTTACCGACTACTGGCATTATTTGTGTGTCTGCCAAAAAGAAATCATATTTGTTGATAAATTTTCTAGATGCTCTTTTATTTGCTGCAAATCTATCTAATTCATCAGAACCTACAACTGCATCAGCTTTTGCTGCCTTTGCTTTTTGACCCATATCTCCTGTTGCCATAATGCAAACAGTTGATGGGGAGCTTGTCTTTGGTAGTTGGACTACTTCGTTTAATGCAAAGCCCTTTTTGACATCAATATCTTTGAAGACTAGAATCATCTCAACAGACTGTGTAAACTTGCGTTGTTTACTGCCTGTCTTAGCCTCTTTGATCATGTCTGCAAGCTTTGCCTCGGTAATCATTATGAAGAATTTCCGAGATTGCCTACTTAAAATCGTTTAGAGGAATGGGAGTTGAGAATTCTATTTTATTTTAAAAAATTACACATTTCTATGCCAATTTTTGAAATTAAGGGACAAAAATCCTCATGAACTTACATTTATTAATTCACCATCCTCCATTTTCGAATAGATTGCAGAAGTTTGATGATCTTGATATGAAACTCTTAGCAGAGTTGACAAAAGATGGTTCAATCTCAGTTCCAGAACTATCAAAAAAATTAGGAATCAATGCATCTGTTTTGTACAGCAGAATAAAGAGACTGGTAAAAAAGAAATTAATTAAAAAATTCACAATAGTTGTAGATGAATCTCTTTTAGGAGTTGGAGTAAAGGCATCAATTGGAGTTAACCGCGATCCAAAACTAAAAGATACTATTCACAAACAACTGATGGCTACCCCTGAGGTCACGTCAATTTCTGAAGTTACTGGTAGATTTGATATTATAGTAAATGTCCAGACAAAAAATCTAGAGGTACTTCATTCTATAGTAATTGAGAAGCTAGGAAAAATTGATGGAATAATTAATACTGAAACTTTTGTAGAGTTACAAAAAACGAATAAAGATTTAGTTTATTCTGTGGTGTAATTTAGTTTAATTTTGCGTCCCACTTGCCAGCGTTAATCTCTGCTGTGATTTCTTTTGGAGTCTTTCCCTCCACTTTGATTCCAAGTGATGAGCAAGTTCCAATAATTGTTTTAGCTACAGATTTTAGTGAAGTTGCATATGATTTCTCTAGTTTTGTTTTTGCAACTTTTACTACAGAATCAATGGTAATGTCTCCTACCCAAGCAGTTCCTGCAGTACCTGTTCCTTTCTGAACTCCGGCCTCTTTTAGCAATAATGCAGCAGCCGATGGAATTCCAATTTCTATCTCCCATTTTTTAGTATCTGGAAATACTGAAACTGTAACTGGAACTTTCATTCCCTCAAAATCTTTTGTTTTATCGTTAATTGCCTTGATAATCTCCATGATGTTTACACCCAATGGACCCAAAGCTGGACCTAGTGGTGGACCTGCAGATGCAGCTCCTCCTGTTACAAGTGAAGATATTTTTTGTGCGTCTACCATGTTTATCAGCTTATTATGAAAAATTTAATCCTTCCTAAGACTCACTAGATAGTTTTAGGTAGTTTGCGTCGACAGTTACTGGTAATTGATATGATGCATCAAGTAAGACTACGGTTGCTTCTTCTTTGTCTACATCAATTCTTGTGATCGTGGCTTTCATTCCTTTGAATGGACCGCCAGTGATCTCAACTATGTTATCTACTGTTAATTGTGAAACTGTGGATTTTTTGACTAGATATCCTTCTATATCTTTGAATTCTAATTCTCCTCTTAGTTGACCACGAATATGTCTGATTCCTTCAACTGCCATGTATGCATCACTTGGGTTAATTGCCTCAATGACAACGTATCCCTTTAGATTATCAACTAGTAATACGGATTGAATATTCATCTTATTGTTACTTGCTTTAGCTTCAAGTAATCTCATTACCACTTTCTCTTGACCTCCAGTGGTTCTTATTGCAAAAAGGTGTGATTTTACTTCTTCAGACATTTTACCTACCAAACGTAATTACCGAAAAGACAAACTGTATTGTAAATCCAATGGCACCTACTCCTCCAATTCCCAATAATACTAATCTGAGATGCTGTTGATACTCATCTTTGTCTGGCTTTTTTGCCATCTTCATAGTATTTGCCATGTTTTTCAAAGTCTGCTTCGGGTTCATTGCCTGAAATTAATAAGGTGTCCTTATATCTCTTATCTCATGGAGCTGCTAGTAGCTTATCGCGATGACCCTGCAGGATACAATATGGCAAATTTTCTTTCTCAAGAAATGAAAAAAGAAGGTGATATCTATCATGGAAAATACTATGATTTGCTGATAATTCCAACTCCTGCAATTTCAGCTGATTGGCTAGAAGAAAAATATGATTATGATGGATTTATTTTTCTATCAAAACATGCTGCAGAATCTGGAGTATTGGCACTTACCTGTCACAGTACTGGAAATTTCTCAGAAGCCAAGTTTGGTGGAAATGATAGACAGATTGCAATACCACATCCATTTATCCAAAAAACATATCTTCAAACTTTATGGAAACACAAATCCATTTTTTCTGATTTTCAAATTACTATAGAGGCAACTCATCATGGACCAACTGCATTATCAAAACCTACAATATTCATTGAAATTGGAACCACTGAAAAGCAATGGACTGATGTAACACTCTGCAATTCAGTAGCTTCTCTAGTTCATCAAGTGATGAGTGGTCACATCAAAGCATCACCCATCGCCATATGTTTTGGAGGGACTCATTATCCAGACAAATTTACAAATGAATTACTTGAAGGCAAATACTCCCTTGGAACTGTTGTGCCAAAACATGCCTTAGATAATATTGATGAGAATCTGTTTTCTGAAATTTTATCAAAAAATAAAATGGCAACAACTGCTCTGCTTGATTGGGGAGGAATGGGTCCAAACAAACAAAAAATTCTTGAACTACTAAAGACAACCCATCTTGAGGTAATCCGATTATGAGTATTGATAAAAAAATTTACAAAAAACTACTTGAAGTACCAAAAGGAAAAATTACCACTTATGGTGAACTGGCAAAAGCAGTTGGTCTAAAAAATGGACAACGAGCCGTTGGAAAAATTATGAACAAGAACCCATATCCTGTAATTATTCCATGTCACAGAGTTATCAAATCCAATGGAAAGATTGGCGGATATGCATACGGTGAAGAAATAAAATCAAACATGTTATCAAAAGAGGGAATAAAGATTCAAAATGGAAAAATTTTGGATTTGGAAAATTCTATCTATCGATTCTAGATTCTTTTTGCTATAATCTCTTCCATCAATAATCTGAGGTGTGCTTTGTTTCTTACAGTGTTTCCGCCTACTTTTTTGTATAATGCCCAAAATTCAGGATTTGTCAAATCCTTTCTGTCTTTAGCAATCTTTAGTAATCTTCTGAGTGAGCGAACCTTTGCAACGTAGACGTCCTTCTTTCCTATTCTTGCCCCTTTTCTACCTTTTTTGGAGCCTTGCGTTGTTCCTCTTTTATGCTTTTGAGCTTTCTTCATTTGTGATCTGCCCTTTGAGGTTCCAACAATTGGTTTAATGGTAATTTTCTTTGCAGTAATTAAACTTCGAATATTTTGTCTAGTGATTGCATCAGCTACATCGTCTAGATGATCAGCATCTAATCTGACTCTATTAACTCCAACTCCTGTAACTCGTGCTACGAGTCTTTTTTTAGCTTTAAGATTTACTACCAACGGTTCTCACTCTTGCGTTAAATATTTTGAACTTGCTTTCAAGTGCTTTTACTAAAATCTCTTTTCTCTTTTTAGTACCTACACTATGTCCAAATCTTATTCCATCTGTTTTTGGATTAAGATTTTCCAAGTCACTTAATTTGTAAACTAAATTATCTGTATATCCTGACGGATGTAATCCTTTAGCAATTTTTGGTCCACCGTATCCGACTTTGACAAGTCCTGGACGACCTCTGCCACCTTTTAATTTTCTTTGATGATGATCAACTCCTTTTGGTTTTCTCCAATTGGTTTGTAATCTAACATAACGCCAGCTCTCTGGTCTGACAAAATCTGGATTATTTCCTTTGATCTCTTCTCGTTTTGCTAGCTTCTCTTTATTGATCGGCATTAGTTTGACTCTTGAAATTTTAAATAAATACGTTCCTAGATTAAAAAAGATCATCTTTTGGGAAAGAGATAATAAGGAAAATTGAGTCGGATCGAAATATCTCATGATCAAGCCTGGGATTCCTATGATAATTGCTGAGGGGTGCTATTACCTCTGATCGAAGTAGTAAGTACTCTCAAAGTTGACAAATTCTTATCTCAAATTCAGTCATTTGGAATTTCTCCCTCAAAGATACATCGAAATCTGAGTGTAGACGACCTAGTAAAAATTGCAGTAGAGAAAAAAGAAGGTGTAATCAATTCAACCGGTTCTCTTTCTGTTAATACCGGCAAGTACACTGGACGTTCTCCAGATGACAGATTCATCGTTTATGATGATAAGACTCACAATACTGTAGATTGGGGTAAAGTAAATCACCAATTCCCCTCTGGCAAATTTGAGAAATTACTGGAGAAGATGAAATCTTTTGTAAGCAACAAGGAACTCTACGTCTTTGATGGATTTGTAGGAGCTGACAAGGACAATCGTTTACCCATTAGAGTGATAAATGATCATGTATGGCAAAGTCTCTTTGCAAGAAATTTGTTTATTCGACCAACTAATGAGGAGCTAGAAAACCATACTCCTGAGTTTACTATTTTATGTATCAATAACTTTGAGGCAGTTCCGGCAGTAGATGGTACCGAGTCTAATGTTTTCATTATTATTGATTTAACTAGAAAAATTGTCTTAATTGGAGGAACCCAATATGCAGGTGAAATGAAAAAATCTATGTTTTCTGTAATGAATTTCCTTTTACCTGAAAAAGGAGTTTTCCCAATGCATTGCTCTGCAAATATTGGCAAAGATAATGACACTGCATTATTCTTTGGATTGTCTGGTACAGGAAAGACAACGTTATCCGCTGATCCAAACAGAAAATTAATTGGCGATGACGAACATGGTTGGTCTGATAACGGGACATTTAATTTCGAAGGAGGATGCTATGCAAAATGTATCAACCTAAGTCAAGAGGCAGAACCTGAAATTTGGAACGCAATTAGGCCAGGGGCTGTCTTAGAAAATGTTGTACTAAATAACAATAATCCCGATTATGATGATAATCTCTTAACTGAAAATACTCGAGTTGCATATCCTCTTGATTACATTCCAGGTGCAGTTATTCCAAGTGTAGGTGGTCATCCAAAAGTAATTGTATTTCTAACAGCTGATGCGTTGGGTGTTTTGCCCCCAATCTCCAGACTGACTAAAGAAGGTGCAATGTACCACTTCATGTCCGGTTATACAAGTAAGTTGGCAGGAACTGAACGAGGAATAAAGGAACCAAAATCTGTATTTTCTGAGTGCTTTGGAGCTCCATTCATGCCTAGACCAGCTGCAGTATATGCCAAGGTGTTGGGTGAAAAAATTACCAAACACAATACAGTCGTTTATCTAGTAAATACCGGATGGTCTGGTGGTCCATATGGTGTAGGTAAAAGAATTAAGATAAAATACAGTCGAGCAATGGTTACTGCTGCAATTAATGGCTCATTAAATATTGTAAAATACAAACATGATGATTTGTTTAACCTAGATATTCCAACTGAAGTGCCAGATGTTCCTTCAGACATTTTGGATCCGAAAAATACTTGGACTGATAAAGACTCTTACGATCTTTCTGCTAAAAAATTAGCTCAAATGTTTGTTGAGAACTTTAAAAAGTTCCAAAATGTTGCACCTGAAATCATTTCAGCAGGTCCTGTGTATCGTGCTTAACTGATTTTATTTTAACAGCTCCAATAATTCCTATTATTGCCACAATTCCTAAAACTATCGTTAACTGTTTTTGTGGAACATCTATGATTTCAAAATTATCTTGAGTTTCATCAACTGAATCTGCAATGATGGTATTGTATGCATCTAGTGTTTGGTCATTTGATTTTATTTTTGCTTCAATCCAATATTCTCCGTTTTGATTTATTCTAATTTTTGCATCCTTATTTGGCGTGGCAGTGATTACATCTGTTATCTCCGTGTTGCTTTTTGTCACTGAAATCTTTGCAAAATTCCAATCTGGATCATTAATTGTAAAAAATAATGAGTTATTATTTTGAATCACATCAATTGATGCTTTGGTATAGTGTATTTGTATTGGAACTGTGTATTTTATTTTATCATGATTGATGAGAATTTTTTCTTGAAACATTCCATAGTCTTCTCCAGAGATTTTAATTTTAATTATTAAATTATTTTCTTGTAATGAATCTTCAACTTGAATAAATTCAGGACCTTCAAATGTTACATTGAGATTATCCAAAGTTCCATTAAGCAGTTTTAATTTTAATTGCTTTTCTGCCGTTTTCTTATCTGATGATAAATTGACTACAAAGTTTGGCGGGGTGATGATTAAATTAGCATCAAATGCCTTTCCAAGATTTAGCCTGCCTGAACCAGTATCACTTAATGAAAATTCGGAGCCATATGCGTCAGATACCCTCTCTGAAGTGGTCATGAGAAGTGATTTTATCTCATCATTTGTCATGATAGGATACTTTTCTAGTAGTAGGGCAACCGAGCCACTCACATGTGGGGCTGCAAAGCTAGTCCCACTAGTAAAATTGTATCCTCCGTTTGTCTGAGTTGTATTGATGTATGCCCCTGGTGCTACCAAGTCAGGTTTTATGTAAAATGGTGAAACAGGACCCCTTGAGCTAAAATGTGCAACAAAGTCTGGGTTGTAAAACAAATGTAAGTTAGCTTTACTTTCACCAAGTTCTTTAATCTCCAGTCCTTCTTTTCTATCAATTGATACTACAGGAATTTGTGGCTTGTAGTTTGGCTCTATGAATTCATGAATTAACTGACCAAGAAAAATTCCTGGTTGGTTGTTGTAGACAATCATTGCCTTTGCACCTGCATTTGCTGCATTTTTTTCTTTAATTGAAAAATATAACATCTCGCCTTCTATGTCGCTTCCTCTTTCTACAAGTAAAATTGCATCAGTTGTATTGATTTTTTTTAGTTCTGTTTCTTTTCCATATCCTCCGAAAACAATTTTTCCAGTAATTGGTTCGTCAAGTTTTGTAGAACCTGTCATTGGAATTACAGTGTATGGTTTTTCATTAACCTCAAGTGTTGCAATAAGACTAGATGTCAAGTTGTTATATGTTGCACCAACTGTAATGGAGCCGGGATTTTTTCCTGGGCTGCCAATAGTCTGAGGGATTGGTCCATCATTTCCAGCTGCTGTAATTACGATAATTCCTTTTTGCAGTGCATTGTCTACTGCTTTATCGATATTGGCGTTTGTCTTGTTTACACCAAGACTTATGTTGATAATGTCAGCATCATCTTCAATTGATTTATTGATTGCCTTGATTATCAAATCCGATGATACTCCTTCTCCGTCTTCTGAAACTTTGTAAGCTAGAATTTTTGCCTTGGGTGCAACTCCTTTTAGAATTCCATCGGCTGCAATTACTCCTGCAACTTGAGTACCGTGACCGTTAGTGTCAAGTGGCGGTTCGCCTTCATTTATGAAATTATATCCGCCAATGACTTTGCCATCTGGTCCAAAACCAAAAAGATCTGGGTGATTATAGTCAACTCCAGTATCGATTACTGCAATTTTAATTCCTGATCCATCGAATCCTTCCATTCTTGGAATATCTCCTCCGATAAATGGAATACTTTGTTCAATGTATGTATGGACATTATCATCAGGTAGTAATTGAAAAATAATTAAAGATGAAAAAATAACTATGATACTTGCAAAAACTACCCCAAACTTCATAATTTCATGATATTTTTAGCAAGTAAAAACCAATTGTCTACTAAAGCAATAAATTGAATAAATACTGCATAACTTCTATGGGAAAATACACACTTCCACAAATACCATATGCTTATGATGCATTAGAACCTCACATTGACGCAAAAACAATGGAGATTCATCACACAAAACATCATCAAGCATACACCGACAAACTAAACGCTGCACTAGAAAGTTGCCCAGCTGATGTACAAAGTAAAGATATCTTAGACATTTTGTCTAACATCAACCAAGTACCTGAAGCGCAACGTGGTGCCGTTAATTTCAATGGTGGTGGTTATGATAACCACAAGCTATTTTGGAACAACATGAAACCAAAAGGAGGCGGCGAACCAGGAGGAGTAATTGCAGATGCAATTATTAGCTCTTTTGGAAACTTTGCAGCCTTTAAGGAGAAATTCTCATCTACTACTGCAGTAATTCAAGGAAGTGGTTGGGGATGGTTAGTATACAATCCTTCAACAAAGAAGGTCGAGTACAAATCTATGCCAAACCAAACTAGTCCAAGAACAGAAGGATTAGTTCCATTATTGGGTTGTGATGTTTGGGAACATGCATACTATCTGAAATATCAAAACAAACGACCAGATTACATTGCATCATGGTGGAATGTAGTTAATTGGGACGAAGTAGAAAACAGATACTCCAAAGTAAAATAAAGTTCTATCTTTATTTTTTTTATTATCTCTATTTTTGAATCTGATTTATTTTAGAACAATTTCCATGAATGAATTTATAACCATCTCAGGGTTGTTTGTTGTAAATGAGTGAAGAACAGGCCCAACACTTGATGCAGCAACTCCAAATGCTTGAGACTTACTATGGAGATTTATCACAACGTGAAGCTACACTTGTTAATGTTTTACGAGAGGCCATATCTGCAATTGAATCAATCAAAGCACTTCGCGAAAAACCAGATTCTGATAGTTTGGTACCCATTGGAATGGGAACTTATGTGCAGACAAAAATCTCATCAGCCAATAAAATAATTTTGAATGTGGGGGCTGGAATTGCTATGGAAAAAACTTATGATTCTTCAATAAACTATCTTGAAGCAAGAATAAAGGAAATTGAAGTTGCTATACAGGACACTACTGCGCGAAAACAAGATGCTATGGCAAGATTAGAACAAGGCAAAGAGCAAATGAATCAACTCATGCAACAAACATCAGAAGATCTTTCAGGATAAAATAATGTTTGATAAACTTCGTAATGCATTTTCAAATGCAGCGAAAAGTCTTGGGGAAAAAGAACTAAACGATAAAGACATTGAAGAAATTCTTTACGAATTGGAAATCTCTCTTATGGAATCTGATGTTGCAAGTGAAGTTATTGATACAATAAAATCAGATTTGAAAACTCAATTACTTGGATCCAAAGTAGATAAAAAAGAGATTGAAAAGTTTGTCAAAGACAGCTTAATTTCAAACATATCGTCTTTATTTGATGCTGCAGGTACAGTTGATCTCTTTGAGTTGATTAACGAAAAAAAGAAAACTGTTCAACCATTTCTGATTTTATTTGTAGGAATTAATGGAACTGGAAAAACTACATCACTAGCAAAAGTTGCTTACCTGTTGCAGCAAGCAAAGTATTCTGTAGTAGTTGCAGCTGCTGATACATTTAGAGCAGGAGCTATTGAGCAATTGCGTGAACACACTAATCGTTTGAATCTAAAACTAGTTGCACAAAATTATAATTCTGATCCAGCTGCAGTTGCCCGAGATGCGGTTCTTTATGCAAAATCCCACAAAATGGATTGTGTACTAATTGATACTGCTGGAAGAATGCAAACAAGCAAAAATCTAATGGAACAAATCGCTAAAATTACCAAAGTAGTAAATCCTGATTTTAAAATTTTTGTAGGTGATTCTCTTGCTGGAAATGATACTGTAAATCAAGCTAGGGAATTTTTTGAACATGTCAAATTCAATGGCTCAATTCTCACAAAAAGTGACGCTGATGCACGTGGCGGAGCTGCACTTTCTATTGTCAAAATCACATCTACTCCGGTATTATATCTTGGAGTTGGACAGGAATATTCTGATCTCAAACCATTTGATAAAGAAATCTTTCTAGAAACTGTATTTGGTTCCTTGTCTGGAGTAGACAGAAAAGAAATTCAAAAACCAAAAGCAGAACCAAAACCAGAATCAATTGAGGAAATAAAACAAGAACTAATTCAAGAATCTGTACTAAAACCAATTGAAGCACCTAAACCAGAACCAAAACCAGAACCAAAAGCAGAACCAAAACCAGAACCAAAAGCAGAACCAAAACCAGAACCAAAACAAATTGAATCCGATGATCCGTTTGAAGGAATTGCAGACAAAGACATTTCAAAATATTCAGACTTGTATGATATTGCTCCGCCAGAAAATGATGATGAAGCGACAAAGCTTGGTAATGCAATCCGTCAATGGATTAGGCAGGGACGACCAAAACCTGGAGAAGAAAAGAAACAAGAATCAGATCAAGAGACAGATTCCAAGCACAAACAAGATAAAGAAGAAGAAAAGTCTAAAAAGAAAAGAGGTGTATTTGGATTCTTTAAGAAATGAAAATCAAAACTAAAAATTTACTCACTTTGGCAGAACTATCATCTAAAGAATTTGCTGCACTAATTGATTACTCAATCGTTCTAAAAAAAGAATTAAAAAAAGGCAACAAGCCGTTGCTAAAAAACAAAACACTTGCAATGATTTTTCAAAAACCATCAACTCGAACACGAGTAAGCTTTGAAGCAGGAATGTTTCAGCTTGGTGGACATGCTATTAACCTCTCATCACAAGAGATGCAATTATCTCGAGGTGAAACAATAGAAGATACCGCAAAGACTTTGTCTCGATATGTAGATTGTATCATGGCACGAGTATATGATCATAATTTACTTGAAAAATTATCTGACTCTTCTAATGTTCCAGTAATCAATGGATTGTCTGATTCATTTCATCCATGTCAGATTCTAGCTGACTTTATGACCATAAAAGAGAAAAAAGGAAAATTCAAAGGACTCAAGATTACTTGGATTGGAGATGGAAACAATGTGTGCAATTCTATGATTTACGGATGTGCACTATCTGGCACAAAGATGTCTATTGCAACACCCAAAGGATTTGAACCCGATAAATCAGTACTAAAAGAATCTACAAAATCTGTTGAGATAGATCTGACAACTGATCCAATAAAGGCAATCAAAAATGCTGATGTTGTAGTTACTGATACATACACTTCAATTCATAATAACGATCAAAAACGAATCAAAAAGTTTCTTCCAAAATATCAGATCAATGATTCATTGATGAAACATGCCAATAATGATGCAATCTTCATGCATTGTCTTCCAGCAAAACGAGATTACGAAGTTACATCATCAGTAATTGATGGACCTCAATCAGTTGTATGGGATGAGGCAGAAAATAGACTCCATACTCAGAAGGCTTTACTTGCTTCAATAATTCGCGCTTAACGTATATAAGAGCAGTTTCAAACTCGTGTTCTATAGATGGCCTATTCAAACATCCTCAGAAGACTACGAGAGGAAAAAACTAATTACAAAAAACGCTCAACTCTACTGATAGGTAAGCACGATTTTATCACTGTAAATATTACAAATGAAAATACCCAAGTCCAAATTGTAAAGCCTGGTATGACTGGCGATAAGGTAATCGCCTCTGCTCACTCTAATTATTTGCTAAAAAAAGGTTGGAAGGGCTCAAGAAAGAGTATTCCTGCTGCATATCTTACTGGCTATCTTGCTGGAAAGAAAGCAATGGGCAAGGGAGCAAAAGATGCAGTACTATACACTGGTACTAGAAAATATACACAAAGAATGGCAGCTGCACTAAAAGGAGTAGTTGATGCAGGACTTAAAGTTCCAGCAGGTGCAGAAACTTTTCCACCCGAAGAAAGAATCAAAGGTGAACATCTCACAGTAAAAAATGATACTACAAAAATTAAATCTGCTATTGATAGTGAGGTCAAGTAAAAATGAGTCAAACCGCACAAACCAAACCTACTGGAAGAGGTGGACAAGGTAGAAGAGATGGACCTGGTGGCAGAGGTGGACAAAAAGTTTACGGTGGTGGGAAACCAAGCAATGGACAATCTAGAAGACCAAAAAGAGAAGATGAAGAAGAAGTTTGGGTTCCAAAAACAATTTTAGGAAAAAAAGTTGCATCAGGCGAAATTAATTCTATTGAAGAAATTATTCAAGATGGTTTAAGAATTCAAGAAGCAGGAATTATCAAAAAATTACTTCCTGATTTGAAAAGTGAAGTAATTGATGTTGGTATTATTCAAAAGATGACATCAAACGGTCAATCAACAAGATTCAAAGCTATTGTTGCAACAGGAAATCAAAACGGTTACCTTGGTATTGGTCAAGGAAAATCAAAACAAATGAGAATTGCAATTGAGAAAGCAACAAACCAAGCATTACTCAATGTAAGTCCAATCAAACTAGGATGTGGTAGTTGGGAATGTAGATGTGATGAAAAACATTCTGTTCCATTTAAAATTCGAGGAAAAGGTGGAAGTGTTACAATTGAAATTATTCCAGCACCACGTGGATTAGGATTAGTAGCTGGTGGTAAAATTAAACGATTACTAGAGTTGGCAGGTCTTAAAGACGCATGGACAACTGCAAAGGGTTCTACTCCAACAATGAACTCTACTTCAAAAGCTATTCTGGACTGCTTAAAGCAGACATTTAGTCAGGGTTGATATTAAATGGGTAGCGCATATCTTGTAGTTCGAATCAAAGGTCAAGCAGACTGTCCATATTGGGCAACTACTACAATGACATTGTTAAAATTGGATAAAAAATATCGTGCAACTATCTTACCTGCAAAAGACAATACATTAGGAATGTTAAACAAAGTAAAACATTATGTTACTTGGATTGAAATTGACGCATCTTTGGCAAAAGAACTCATCGATAAAAAAGCAAGAAAAGAAGGTTACAAGAAAATTACAGCAGCAGATCTTAAAGAATTAGGTTTTGAAAGTTCTGACGCACTTGGCGCAGCACTTGCAGAAGGAAAAGCAACTCTATCTAAATTAAAACCATTAAAACCTTGGTTTGCATTATCTCCGCCAAGATTTGGTTTCAAGAAAAGTACAAAAAAGATGTACGGACAAAAAGGAGTCTTAGGACACAACAACGATCTTCCAAAATTAGTGAGGAACATGATGTAACATGGCAACACGATTACGAAAGACAAGAAAACTAAGAGGTGGACGTCACATGGGTTGGGGACAAGTAGGTCAGCACCGTGCAAGTGGTCACAAAGGCGGACTAGGAATTGCTGGATTACACAAATATCATTTTAGTACTTTGCTAAAAGAGGTTCCAGATCATTTTGGACACGATTCTACTCACCCACCTCATCCAATCATCACGAGAAAATGGGCAAGTGTCCGTGATCTCGATGATCTATTCGCAAAATTTGGTAAAGAAGAAGGAGGAAAGAAAGTCATAGACCTTGAAGCAGCAGGTTATGACAAACTCCTAGGCGGCGGTAAAATATCAAACCCATATACCGTCAAAATAGCCAGATTTACTGCATCTGCAGAAGAGAAAGTAAAATCTGCAGGAGGAGAGGTGTTATCTGAGAATGGCTGAAGGGACAATAACTAATCTTATTAGAAAAGTTGTTTTCAAGGCAGAACCTTATATTCCACAAGTCCCAAAACCGAAAAAAAAGATTCCATTACAAACTAGATTACTTTGGTGTGGTGTTGCATTATTAATTTACATGGTTATGGGTCAGACTCCATTATTTGGAGCGACTGCACCAGAATTTGATTTTCTACAATTTGCCAGAGTTATTTTTGCATCACAACAAGGAACACTAGTTGAGTTAGGAATTGGACCTATAGTTACAGCAGGTCTGTTGATGCAATTGCTTAGGGGTTCTGATATTCTAAAATTTGATTTTAAAAAACCAGAAGAGAGAGGAATATTTCAAACTGCAACAAAACTTGTAACATATGTTGTGATTGTAGCTGAATCTATAGTATATGCAATAGCCGTTTATGGTCCAGGAGTTCCTGAACCATACGTTTTGTATGTGATGATTGGACAATTAATGGCAGCATCAATTATCATCATGTTCTTAGATGAACTTATTCAGAAAGGATGGGGAATTGGAAGTGGAATTAGTTTATTCATTATGGCAGGTGTAGCTCAACAAATCTTATGGAGTCTCTTCAGTCCTCTCCCAGCTGGTGATGGTGGAACTATTGGTATACTTCCATATGTTGGACAATCAATTATGAATGGAGATTTATCTAATGTATTTTTCCGTGCAAATCAACTTCCAAGTGTCTTTGGAATATTTTTGACGGCAGGAATTCTTTTGATTTTGGTATTTACCCAAGGAATGAAGATTGAAATTCCAATTGTATCTACTAAGTATAGAGGATTTTCAGCTGTTTATCCGATTAAACTAATGTACGTATCAAACATCCCAGTAATTTTAGCATCTGCACTCACTGCAAACGCAGTATTTCTTGGTCAGATGTTTTGGGCAAACTTTAATCCGCGAAACAATAACGCGTTTATGAACTTTGTAGCACAATTTGATCCTACCAGTCCATCTACGCCTATAGGAGGAATTATCTATTACATAACTCCACCAAGAGGATTAGAAGTTGCAGTTTTGGATCCTACAAGAGCTGTAGGATATGTTTTGTTTATGATTGGAATTGTAGTTGTATTTGGTAGATTATGGGTTGAACTCGGCGGTCTTTCATCAAAGACTGCAGCTCAAAACTTACTTGATGCTGATGTACAAATTCCAGGATTTAGACGATCAAATGCCCCAGTAGAGGCATTGCTTGCAAAGTATATTCCATCTGTTACAATTATCGGTTCAATAATTTTGGGTTTGTTGGCAGGAGTATCTGATGTTCTGGGAGTTTTCGGTTCTGGAATTGGAATTTTACTTATGGTGGATATTCTCATCAACTATTACACTCAATTAGTACGAGAACAAGTCGAAGTTGTAATGCCACGTCTAGGTGCTTTACTTGGTAGAAAGTAGAAAAGTCGTAGTGGTAGGGATACCTGGCGTAGGAAAAACTTCTTTATTGCAAAAAATTGTTGAGATTTTACAAAAAAATAACAAAAGTGTAAGTGTTCATAGCTTTGGAAGTATCATGTTTGATGTTGCAAAAGCAAATGGTGTAACTGACAGAGATGAACTAAGAAAACTTCCACTATCACAACAAAAAAATCTACAAAAAATTGCTGCAGAAAAACTTGCAATACTAAATGAAGATATTGTGATTATTGATACTCATGCTTTTATTAACTCTCCAGAGGGATATTATCCGGGATTACCAGAACATGTTTTGCATATTCTCAAACCATCCAATTTTGTATCTGTCTCTGCAAAACCTGAAGAAATCTATAATCGAAGAATGAAAGATATCACTAGAACTAGAGATAATATCTCAATTGATAATATTAAAAAGGAATTAGACGTTCAATCTGGTATGATATCTGCTTGTGCTGTAATCTCAGGCTCGCCAGTAAAACATGTGCTTAACAGAGAAGGAATGATAGACGAAGTTGCAGAAAAAATAATCAGGACTATAGGATTGTAAAATGGCTTTGGATTCTGTTTTACTATTTTTGAATTCGGTATTTCTTCAAGAAGGTGGCATGTTTGATTTTCTTGGTGGAGGTCATGGTGCATTGGGAAGTGATGATCCTATCATCAAAGGATTAATTTTATCAGCATTTTGTGTTGCTGGATTTGGAATTATTCTAAATGTCTTTAATGCTGGAGTTAGAAAAAAGATGGTTGATCAAACTAAATTAAAACGAATCATGAAAGAAACACGTGCTTGGCAAAAAGAGAGAATGGCAGCAATGCGTTCAAAAGATCAAGCAAAAATTAACGAGCTAAGCAAAAAATCCTCTTACATGAATAAGATGTCAATGGAGATGATGCAGATGAACATGAGACCGATGATGATTACATTTGTTCCCTTGATTTTAATATTTTATCTAGTACTTCCAGTTCTATTTTCACACATTGTTGCATTATCTCCAATATCACTAAACGTTATACCTGGAGAATTTTTTCAGCTCACATGTACTGCTGAACAAGCCGCAGATATAGAAAACATATGTACTAAAGAAAATGCTTTGTATCTTTGGGCTTGGTATTTTCTTTCATCCATTGCTTTTAGTGGCATTATTATGAAACTAACAAAAACATCAATGGATCTCAGTTGACCAAATCAATTGTAATCTCTGGTCCTCCAGCTGTCGGAAAGACAACTGTTGCCAAAGGATTGGCTAGTGAATTCAAATTAACATATCTTAGCGGTGGTGATATTCTAAAAGAGATGGCAAAAGAGGAAGGATTTGATGCAGTTGGTGATGATTGGTGGGATACTGAAAATGGAATGAAGTTTCTAAGTCAAAGAGAGAACAATTCAGAATTTGATAAAAAAGTTGATGATAAACTAATACAGCTTTTCAAGAAAGGTGGGATGGTAATTACAAGCTATACTTTGCCATGGCTAGTTGATGACGGAATTAAAATCTGGTTATCAGGCTCACATGATAGCAGTTCACAAAGAATGCAAACTAGAGACAACATGACTTCAAAGGAAGCATATGAGATTACTAAGCTAAGATATGACAAAAATCGTGCATTGTATAAAAAATTATATCATTTTGATTTTGGAAACGATATCTCTGTATTTGATAAAATTATTGATACTGATAATCTAAATGCAACTCAAGTAATTAATATTGCAAAAGATACTGTAAGAGAATTATTATGACTCTAAAGCAATTGGAAAACTTGGTTGTAATTGATCAGGATATTACTGATGATACATATGGAACGTATTATGATAAAAGAACTTTAGAGCAATTATTAGATTATGGTTTGATAATTTTAGATAAACCCCCAGGACCTACTAGTCATGAAACTGTTGCATGGACTAAACGAATTCTGAAAATTCCAAAAATTGGTCACAGTGGTACACTTGATCCTCAAGTTTCTGGAGTCTTGCCTTTGGGACTTGGGGAAGCAACAAAAGCACTTGGTGTTTTGCTTTATGGACCAAAGGAATATCACGCTCTAGGACGATTCCACTCTCTTCCGTCAAAACAAAAACTCGATGAAGTTCTTGAAATGTTCCGAGGAGAAATCTTCCAAAAACCTCCACAACGTTCAGCTGTTCTAAGACAAACTAGAACTAGAACCATTTACGAATTAGAGGTACTAGAGCAAAAAGAAAGATTGCTCTTAACACGAATTTTATGTGAAGCAGGAACATACATTAGAAAACTCTACTATGATATCGGAGAAATTTTAGGACCAGGTGCTACTATGATTGAACTAAGAAGAACAAAAGTTGATCAATTCCACGAAGCTGATGGTCTTGTAACGTTACATGAACTAGCAAATGCTTATGCCCTTTGGGAAGAAAAAAAAGATGACACAAAACTAATGTCAATGATCAAACCTATAGAATATGCATTAAGTGAACTCAAGTCCGTTGTAATTCGTGATTCTGCGGTTGATGCATTATGTCATGGTGCACAACTCGCAATGCCTGGAATTTTACAAATATCTCCAAATCTGAGAAAGAGTGATATCGTTGCAATTTATACACAAAAGGGAGAAGCAGTCGCTTTGGCAGAATCACTGATGTCTGAAGAAGAGATACGTGATGCAACAAAAGGATATGCCTTTGAAACAAAACGAATTATCATGGCTCCTAACATATATCCAAAAAAATGGAGATCAAAATCTGTTCCAAAGGATTAAAAAATCAAATAAAAAACTCGATCATAATTGTTAGCAAAAAGCCTTGTAATTTTTATCAGCGTTGGTGTTATAGCTGGTTTTTCATTTGGATTTTATTTACTCGAAATAAAAAGTACCAATCAACTTGTGTATGTGGATGGTTCTTCACTTTCTTTGGTTACTGAAAAATCTGATTTTAAGCGAGGTGAAGAAATAAAAATTATTTTAATAAATTCTGGAACGAATCCGTTAACATTTTCAGATACATCTTACGGTTTGAAGATTAGCGGATTATTTGGTATTGTAAAATATTCTCCACCTGCATCTCCAGTAATTTCGACACTAAACCCAGGAGAAAAAACTGAATTCGTTTGGAATCAAATGAAAAATGACGGTCTTCCAGTAATTGAAGGTCTTTACAAAATTAATGTGAACGGAATTGATTCTATGGGAATCAAAGTAGAAAAATCAATTACAGTTAACATTTGGAAGTAATTTTTTATAATTTCAAGTAACACAATATATAATCAAATTTTCCCAAACAAATCTGTCGTAAGACATGTGCCGGGGTCGCCTAGCCTGGTAGGGCGCGCGCCTGGAAATAATTAACCATAAAGCGCGTTCTCGCAAGGGAACGGGAGTTCAAATCTCCCTCCCGGCGCCATACTCTTTTTGAAATTAATTTATCCAAATTAAAACAAACAGTTCAATTATTATGTAGAAGGCATGCCACAACTAAAAAATTATGGTCATATATTGATAAACAAAATAACTTTTTGATTATGATTTTGAAAATATCCAAAAATCTATTATCTAAAAATGGGGAGTATGAATGACACCTGGACAAATGGACGCAAGAAAAAGAAAAATGATACAAACCATCGAAAATCCACCAAATTATCTTAGTAAGAATACCATTTCTGATAAAAAGAAATGGAAGAATCTTAAGAATGATGGATTACCACGATACTAATTACTTTAGATTGTTTTTCTTATTTTTATGATTCTTCATTATTTCTGTATGCAATTAAAAATCCTAAACCACCACATACAACTCCGATCGCAAGAAAAGCGATAAATCCTCCAATTGGTTCAATAAATGAATCCATAATCGCTGGATATTTTGGACCTAGTTTTCCTTCAGTAAAAATTGAAAGTAGTCCTGTTCCTGCCAACCCCGCATATGTCATAATCATCATTGCACCTGCACCACCTACATTCATTCCGACAAGATGTATTCCAGCTAGTATGTTTGATTTTTTTGTAAATTTTTTCCCCAAAGTAATTTCAAGATGACTGTAAAATAATGCAGTAACTGCAACTGCAACTATTATTATTAAATGAAATATTATTCCTAAAAAGAACCATTTTGCAGTTCCATCAAATGACAATGACAAATACTGAATTATGTTAATTTGACTGTTCATCATTTGTATTGTAACAATTACTAGGGCCATAACTGTGATTAATGCCCCTTGAATTATTGCTGCAATTATGAATCTGTCCACCCATCTTAGTTTCATGTTTTGCATCTATCTGTTATTGTATTATCTTTAATTTATATCCCTAGATTATTTTACTAGGCCATTCCTGAGATAAATCAATTATCTTATTTTTGAAATTTTGCTAATTGCCTAACTATATCGCTGGTAGTAATTATCCCAATTATTTTGTTGTTTTCAGATACTGCCAGTTTACGAATTTTTTTTGCAGCCATTTGTTTTGCAGCTTCTAAAATTGATTTGTTTGGACTTATTGTCTCTAAAGGAAACGATGCTACCTTTTCTACTGTCATATCTAATGGATATTTGTTTGCTGCAACTTTAATTGCAAAATCTCTGTCTGTGATTATTCCCATAGTCTCTGTATCTTTTTTTACAAAAACTGAACCTATTCCTTGCTCCATCATTTTAGAAATTTGATATATTGTCGTAGATTGTGGTGCTATGATCAGTTCTTTTGCCATTATTTCTTTGACAAGAATTTGTGATAGTTCTTTTTCTAAATTATTATTTGATGCTTCATTATTTTTCTTTGATCCGAAAAATCCCATCGCATAACTTTAATGAACAAAAACTTAAAGATTTCTAAATTTCATCTGTTCTTATTTGCTTAAAATCATTAATTTTAACGGTTCATGCTGAGATTATTATAGGATTTTTGATAATTTTTCAAATAATTTATTTCCTATACCATGGTCTTGCCTCTAACCAATCAATTTCAGCAATCATCTGTTCTACTTTTTTTACGATTGCTATTACTGATCTATACTGCTCATACATCTCAATCTCCTCTTCTTTTGATAATACATTTGCTTCTGCATCATCAAAGAATTTGTTTTCTTTATTGAGATGATCAAATAGAAATATAGAATATGTTCGTAGGTATCTGGCAACTGGTTCTCTTGCATCTTGACCACTTTTCCACTTTTTCAGATATTCTGAAATTTTTCTGGCTATATTTCTTCCAAATTCATGCTCTATCATGAATTTTCTAATTTCTTCTTTTAGATTATCATAGCTTGCAACACATGGAAAATACGAATCCTCCTCTCTTGAATGGTGAATTGTGTCTACAAATTCTGATATTACAACAGTAATCTTTTCAAGGTCTACAAATGGAATTTCAGTTCCTTTGTAAATCTCATCTGCACATTTTGCAACTATTTTTTCTAGACGTCTAACTTGATCATGATCTGCTCGTAATTGATTTGTTGCACTCATAATGCTTTAGTATTTTCTTCTTTATTTTAGTTATTTCGTTCAAAACTAAATCTTAAAACACCATTTTTTCAATTATTTTACTAAATCTCCATGGACCACATTGTGCGTCTGAACTTTCACTTTGAAACAATCCTTGTTTGTTTAAATGATTGACAATATGTGCTGAAAATGGTAATGCCCCTGTGGCACCTGGAGAGTTATAGTTCAAAATATGAAAAGACATAGAATCTTCTTCTAAAATCACATCTGGAACAAACTGACCTTTTTCATTAATCACAGATGATCTAATTCCAGCAGTCCCCTTTTCTGTTATTTTTTCCACGTCAATTTTTGGTAAGAATCGCTTAACTCTGTTTATCATTTTCGATTTTGACATTGAAGATTGAATTTCATTTATTGCAAGTTCTTGAAACTGTTTATCAAAAATTGCTTTTCTTGCACCTGAATTTAGCATCTCTAATAATTTTGGAATAAACTCCTTGACGTTCTCTACTTTGTTGTATCCATATGGACTAAACACTGGTACTGCATTTGGTCCAATCTCGCAACTTCCATCAACTCTGATAATCCAATGTGGATCTAAAAATGGATAATCTGGATATTCTGGTACCGAATACACGCTTGTTTTTGTCAAATTGTTGTACTCTTTTGGTGCCTTCCAATATTCTCCTCTAAAGTGTACATCTGTGAATTTCTCTGCAATGCCCATTTTGTGTGCGATATCTATTGACTCGCCCCCTGCAGCATTTATGATAAAGTTTGCAAAAATCTCATGTTCGTTATTTAGTATGATTTTCCATTTATTTTTGATTTTTTTTATTTCAGTTACTTTGGTATCTGTAAGCAATTTTATTTTGTTATTCGTACTATCTTTAATCACAGCATTTGTTAATTTGGAATAGTCAGTAGATCCATCTTTGTATACATAAAGTGCCGATTCACATTTTATCTCTGGTTCGATTTTTTTTAATTCATTTTTTTCCATTAATTTTATGTCGTTATCTTGTAATCCATTTTGTTTCCCCCATCTCAAGTACTTCTCTAAAACTTTGTGTCCTCTCTCATCAAATGCAACTTCAATCACCCCGTCTTTTTTAAATGGTAAATTTTTCAATTTGGAATATTCTTCCCACATCTCATATCCGTTAAAAGATGCTTTTGCAAACATCTTTTTTTTCTCAGGATTGTATAGATATGGTGCATGAACTTTTCCCGTGTTTCTACCACTTGTATGAAATGCAACATTATGAGATTGTTCAATTATTGCAATCTCTTTTGTTTTGTTTAGAAAACTAAGAAAATATGATATTGAAGTTCCAAGAATACCTCCTCCTATAATTATGAGATCGAAATTATGTGTCAATACTTTTCCATTTTACATCGCTCAGTATTAAATTAAATATCTTGTAATCAAGATTAATATCTTATAAAATCTGAGTTTTAGTATGTTGCCTGATAGATGTTCTATAATGGAAAATGGAAAGCAATGTGTTAATCCGCCCGAATTTGTAGTCTCAGTTGTTGTAGAAAAAGACGAATACATGGTTGGAGTTACATGCAATAAACATAAACAGATAGTCTCAGGAAAGATACAATCTCTTCAAACTGAAGAAAAAATACCTCATGGAAAAATAAGTTTTTCACCATTAAAAGCAGTTGGAACTGATTGCATTCATGGTGATTCTGATGATTTTGTTCAATTGGATACACAATTATCCAAAAAATTGAAATAATTTCTTTTTATTTACATTGTATTGCTTTTTAATGTGTTGTCTGATCTAGTGAAAATTGACAACATTTTACTAATTATAAAAAATGCAGGTGCAGTTTCTGAAATTAGAAGCAATTCTTTGAGTATCAAACAAAAAGAGAAATGGATTACAATTGGTGACAATGATGGCCCTGCTCATATGCACATTAACACTGAATTAATTCAAAATGCTGAGTTTATCGAGGAACAAAAGCCTGAACGTACTAGTTTCAGTGTTCAATTTTTTGATAAAGATGGAATTCGTATCTTGGGTGCATTTTTTACAAAGATGTATGATCAAAGTATGAATCTTGATACTGAAAGAAAAAAAACTTTTGATAATCTACGTCAAAAGTATAATTCAAAGATTAAATTTTAAAAAAAACCTTGTCTGAAAAGGACAAGGAGAAAAATTTTATTTATTCTTGTAATAGTTTTTTCTTCTTTTCTTTTTCAGATTGTTGTTTAGCTAATTCTAATTCTTCGTTTGTATGCTTGAATTTTTTCAATCTGAATTCAATTTACATTCTATGTATAAAAACTGCACAGTTTCTCATGGATGGCTCTAAGCGTAAGTCTAGATATGTCAATAACCTACCGAGTAAACGGGTTTTTTATGATTAATTCCTAGTTCCAAATTCTTTATGGTAATCTTTGCCATTTTCGTCCTTGTTTCTTTGGTTGAACTTCCAATATGTGGTGCTAGTACAATGTTTTGTATCTTTGTCAATGGATGCTTTTTTCTAATAGGTTCGCTCTCGTAGACATCCAAAGCAGCTCCTGCGATGATCTTTTTCTTTAATGCTATTGTGAGATCTTTTTCATTAACTATTTTTCCTCGTGCTGTGTTGACCAAGTATGTAGTCTTTTTCATTTTTCTAAATATTTTCATATCAAATAATTGATTTGTTTCTTTAGTATGTGGAACATGGATTGAAATTATGTCACTATGTTTAATCAGTTTGTCTAATGTGACATATTTTACTCCAAGTGACTTTTCTTTATTTTTTGATATAGGTTTTCTGTTATGATAAATTATTTTCATATCAAATGCTTTCGCTCGCTTTGCAAGAGTACTTCCTATTCTTCCCAATCCAAAAATTCCAAGTGTTTTTCCTTGAAGATCAATTCCTACATAGTCATATGCACCATAAATCTGTCTCCATTTTCCTTCTCTGATTGTTCTGTCTCCCTCTGAAACTCGACGTAAAATATCTAGTATTAATGAAAATGCTAAATCTGCAGTTGCATCCGTAAGAACTTCAGGTGTATATCCTACGTGAATTTTCTTTTTTATTGCATATTGTGTATCGATATGATCATAACCTACGCTAAATGTGCTTATGACCTTGAGATTTTTTCCAGCATCTATAATTTCTTTGTCAATCTTATCATATGGAAAACAAATCAGCCCGTCAACATTTTGAATTTTCTTCAATAGTTTTGTTTTTGGAATTGGGATTTTTCCTGAATGAATCTCTATTTGATATTTCTTTTTTAATTCATTTAATGCAAAATTATGTAGTGTTCTGGTGAGAAAAACTCGCTTTTTTTCCAATATTTGTGATATTTGTCTCAAACCATTTATACGATTTCTTTCTAAATAATTAGATGTCAAAATCCGAAACTGAAGAGTTTGCTATTTGTATTGAATGTGGTAATTCTATTGAGAAATGCGTATGTGTATGTCCTTATTGTGGTGAACGAGATAAATGCGAATGTGTGTTATTTGATTCAACTACGGGTGGTTAGCATAATTTATCCATCATATTATTAATGCCTATAAATGAGAATAATTGGTATGGGTTCTGTTGATTTTACTTGGTTAATTGGTGGTCCACAGGGAAGTGGTGTCGATTCTGGAGCTAATGTTTTTTCTAAAGTTTGTGCCGAGATGGGTTATCATATTTTTGGTAAGAGAGAATTTTACTCTAATATCAAAGGCGAACACAGTTATTTTGCAGTTAGAGTCTCTGATCATAAAATTCGTTCAAATGTAAATGACGTTACACTAATGGCGTCATTTGATGCTGAAACAATTTTTAGGCATTTTGATGAGGTTGCAAGTGGCGGCGGAATAATATATGATTCTGATTTGGATAAAATTACTACTGATGAGGTACATACACTTGATAATTATTTTAAAGAAAGATTACATCGAGAACTTGAATCAAAAAACAAACCATTTACGATTGCTGGAGTTCTTGAGATTGCAAAAGAAAAAGGTGTTCATCTATACCCTTTATCCTTTAGAGAAATACTCTCAAATCTTGCTGAAAAAACAGAGAATCCTAAACTTCGTGGATTAATTCGAATGTTTAATGTTATCGCAGTTTCATTATCGTTAGGATTAATCAAAATGCCACTTGATCCACTGCTTTTATCCATTGACTCTATATTTTCAAAAAAACCTCAGATAGCCGAGATTAACAAACAGGCAGCAAATTTTTCATATGATTATGCCAAGTTAAACTTTGGTGCTTTTCCATATTCTTTAACAGGAATTGAAAAACAACATGACACAATTCTTGTTCAAGGTCATTTCGGAACCTCGATTGGAAAAATGGTTAGCGGATGCAGATTTCAATCATACTATCCTATCACCCCAGCTTCAGATGAAAGCGTATATCTTGAATCCAACGAACTTTTGGAAATCCAAAATGATAGACCAGGTTCAACGATTGTAATTCAAACTGAAGATGAGATATCTGCAATGGGTATGATGATTGGTGCAGCACTTACTGGTACACGTTCTTCTACATCTACTTCAGGTCCAGGATTTGCATTAATGACTGAGGCAATAGGTTGGGCAGGAATTAATGAGGTTCCAATTGTTATTACTTTGTATCAGAGAAGTGGACCATCAACTGGTCTTCCTACAAGACACGGCCAAGATGATTTATTGTTTGCAGTTAATGCAGGACATGGTGATTTTCCAAAAATTGTTTATGCATCAGGAGATATTGAAGAGAGCTTCTATGATACAGGTCGATGTTTCAATTATGCAGACGTATATCAAATACCTGTCATTCACATGATGGACAAGTTTCTTTCCAGTTCTGTTGTTACATGCAAAAGATTTGATCCAAAGAAAATTTCAATTGATAGGGGTTTATTGCTAGATAAAATTGATGGTGAGTATAGGCGATTTGCATTTACTGAAGATGGGATATCTCCTCGTTCTAAATTAGGTCTAGATAATGGTGTTTTTTGGAATACTGGAGACGAATCTGATGAATTTGGTCATATTACAGAAGACCCTCAACTTAGAATCAAAATGATGGATAAAAGAATGTCTAGACTGGACCTTGTGTTAGAGCGGGTTCCGCAAGAAGAACAAGTTGTCTCATTTGGAATCCATGATATTACGATAGTTTCTTGGGGTTCTACCAAAGGTCCTATCTTAGATGCTCTTTCTATGCTTAAAAAAGAAGGAATCGATATTGGATTTATTCAAATGAAGCTAATTCATCCTTTCCCAGCTGAACATGTCAAGGCACTTTTAAAGGATGTAAAAACCATCATTGACATTGAGGCAAATCATTCTGGACAGTTAGGTAAGATCTTAAAGCAAAATGTAACCCGAGAAATTGATTATTTTATTTTAAAATACACTGGAAGAGGAATGACAAGCACTGAAATTTATGATTCATTAAAAAAGATAGTTGAAAATAAAGCAAACAAAAGAGAGGTACTAAGTCATGGCGCTTAAACTGGCAGATTACAAAACTAATGTACATAATGATTGGTGTCCTGGGTGTGGTGATTTTGGAATTGTTAATGCATTACAAATGGCGTTGGCAGAAATGGGAATAGAACGTGATAAGGCAACAATTTTTTCTGGAATTGGTTGCTCTGGAAAGACATCTCATTTTATCAACACTTATGGAGTTCATACATTGCACGGAAGAGTTTTGACTTTTGCTCAGGGAGGAAAACTCGCAAATCCGGAGATGACTGTGGTTGCAGTTGGCGGTGATGGAGATGGATTGGGAATCGGTGCTGGTCATTTTGTTGCAGCTGGCAGACGAAATGTTGACATGACTTACATAATATTTGATAACGGAGTTTATGGATTAACTAAAGGACAAGCATCTCCAACGCTAAAACTTGGTGAGAAAACAAAATCCCTTCCTTCACCAAATACTAACTATAATGTAAATCCAATTGGGTTGGCAGTAGCTAGTGGTTTTACTTTTGTAGCGCGTGGTTATTCATATGATGTTAGACATCTAAAAGATTTAATCATAAAGGCTGTTCGTCATAAGGGACTCTCATTTCTTGATGTATTGCAACCATGTCCGACTTACAATGATATCAATACAAGAGATTGGTATGCTGGAGTTGATTTAGCAGAAGAATCCATGGAAAGACACGCTAGAATCTACAAGCTTGAAGATACTCATTATGACTATAGTGTACATTATGACGATGAAACTGAAGATAACGAAAAAATGTCTCAAGCAATGATAAAATCTCTAGAATGGGGAAATAAAATCCCGATAGGAATATTTTATCAAAATGAACTAATTTCTGAATATTCTACCCGACTAATTGATAAAATCCCAAATTACCTTGAAAACCCCCCATCAAAACAAAAGATATCAGAAAACGGTTTGCCTATCACTGATGTTTCAACAATCCTTGATTCCCTCAGAGTTTAACAAGTCTGAAACCTAATAAGTTATAGACTAGTTTAATTTTAGATCACCTTACTGTTGAACATAAACGAGGCAAATAAAATATTTAGAAAATCAATCATTAAAGGTTTCTTTGAACCAGAACTTGTCAATCTTGATTTTAAAAAATCATCAGTCAAACATCCATCCATAAATGACGATGGTTTAATGCAGTCTGATCTACTTCATGTATTTTTTGATGTTGATACCGGCTCCGATTATCCTGATGCTGATGAATGGTTTATTGTAGAGTTGCTTTTTCCGCACGATGTTAAACTACCTGATAATTTGAAAGGAACTGATTACTTTACAACCATTTCAGTTGAAAATGGAAAAACATTTTGGCATCATCGTGAACTCATTCGTTACAAATATGGTAAATCAAAAAAACTTGATGATGCTTTAGAGTTTCTGGAATCAAAATACAAAGAACTACACAGTTTACTTGAACCCCTTCAAAAAGATCTCAAATAATTAATTCCATCGATCTCCACTAAATGAATATATTTTATTTTCAGATTTTGCAGTTTTTAGACGCCATCTTGCTGTTTGAGGATCAAACTTGTAGATTATTTCCAAAATGTCTGATGGTATCTTCTCTGGGTCTAAATGATATGGAAGTAACTCTAAAACAAAATCTATCTTTTCAATTGCATTATCATATGACTGCTTATCATCTGTATCTATAACAAAAATTATTTTTGGATTTCCAAAAAAATTAATGTTAATCTTTAATGCATTTCCGGCACCTCTACGCCTTTTCATCTCTTTGAATACTGCCTTCATTTTTTCCCAGCGTTTAAAATCAAACCATTGAAAAAATTCTTCATTAAATGCAAGTGGTATGTCTATATTTAAAAAACTGACAAAATTTTCATCGTTCGCTTCGATCTCCTCTTGACTGATCATGAATCTGGAATTCAAATATCCATAAATTACTTCAATCTCCCAAGGTGATATTCCATAATATTGCAAGGATATTTTCAAATTCTCATCATTCATCAACTGTAAATCGTGAAAATTGTAATTAAAGCTTCAAATCAAGACTGGATGTGTCCATATCCTCATCAAAATTAAAATTATAGCGTAAAAAATACCTCATTATGAAAAAGGAATTTGTAGTAAGAAGTATCGATTCTGCTCCTGATGGAGCACCATATGTCGTTGTCTCTCTTTCTTCGGTTAAAGATCTAAAAGAAGGAACAATGCAATCACCTCAATCTCCTTTTGGAGCTCCAAAGGTCATGGGCTTTACCAACATGAATGACATGATGAAGGATCTCAACAAGATGTTCTCAGGAATGGGTGGAATGGGTATGCAAAGTGGCGTTACCCAACTTAAACTTGAGATGCACGAATACAAAGAGATGGGTTTGTCTGTGGGTGATAAAGTCTATCTTGAATTAACCAAAGAAGAAACTTTGGGCATATAGTAAATCGACTTTTTATTTTTTGATTATCTTAGATAGTACTGACAAATTTCCACAGATAAAATATGCTTACAGTTCCAATTACAAATAACATTGGTTTCCATGCAAATACTGGGATACTGGGTGTTGCAAGTTTTACTTTATAATTGTCAAAAATTGTGTGAACATTCTTTTTAATTTTATCGTGCCATATTTTGTAATCTACTTGATATTTTTTCATTATCTCTTCTACTTCGTATATTACAGGTGTTCTTTGAGATACAAGATGCTGAAGATAGTCTCTTGAAACTTCAACTTCTGCATGTATTCCTATCAGTCCTTTTTTTAGATCTACCAATCTAATGTGCATCTCCCATGGCTTCTTTAGTTTAAGGTTCAAACCGTTTCCAATTTGATTTGGTTGTTTATGCTCTAATTTGACTTTGGTAAATCCTTCAGATGTAAAAATTTTCATTAAATCTTCAAAACTTTTCTTAACTACGATGTGTAGCTGTTCTACCCCTTTACTGTCTACGTTAATACTATGTTTTAATCCGTCCAAAAATGAAATTGTTTTGGGATATTTTGTTAGATACTCCATTAATTCTGTGCTGAAAAAACCTCTATTTAAAGCAGAACCAATAAAATTTCTAGTGACTTGTTGGATTTGTTAAACCTCTAACGTATACGCATTGATCAGGAGATATGGCCATCTCAGTCGGGCTAATTTTTCTATCTGTAAGTTTAGCTCCTGAGTTTCTAACAATCGCAAATGGTTTTGATTCTGCGGCTTCACCCATCTTATGATTTGCAATTGTTGCAAGATTATCTGCAACTGCTTGAAATGTCACTTTCAATGGATTTCCATCAAGGTCTTTTTCTGCTCTCATGTCTAATACTGGTTCTATTCCTGCACATGCTATTGCTACACCAGATGTTCCAATACGTGATGGCATTAATCTACTATCTACTAGAATAATTCCAACATGGATTAAGAATTTTAAAAAAATCTTTCTCCTGATTTGTTCAGCTATGATGTAGGGATTATTTGGATATAAAATTATTTTTCCTTTTTTGGCATTTGATTTATCAATTCCTGCATTTGGGGCCATTATGTTGTCTGCTGACGTAATGACAAATCCTGCAATTCCGCCAAAAATTTTATCTGATTCTCTTAAAACTATCTCTGCAATTTCTGCTCTCATTTGAAATTTCTTGGATACTTCAATTCCGTCTTTTGATGCTCTAACACTGTTAAGATCAACTAGCCTTCCTTGAGAATTGGAGATAAATTTAGTGGATATTACTATGACATCTCCATTCTGTAATTTTTCATCATTTTTCTCTAATGTTTCAAGTAATGTTTCAAAGACATCAAATTTTTTTTCCTTTCTTTCTGAAACTAGAGGTAATACTGTCAGTGACATGTTGTGAAGTAAAATTTCTTTTCTTTTTTACTGTTGTGTACTGGTGCTCTAGGATTTTACTTTGAATTAGTTGAATCAGAATGGTTTTTTATCTAGATCACTAGCAATGTTTTATGGAATTTCAAATACTCAAAAACCCAATGAGCATATTAGAAGTAAATCTAAACAAAGATGAATCAATTACTGCAGAAGCAGGCGCTTTGGTATTTTTGCAAGGTGAAATCCAAATAGACACAAAAATACGTTCTGGAATTCTAAAAGCAGTCAAAGTCTCACTTTTAGGAAATGAGTCATTTTTTGTAAACAAGTATACTGCAAAACATGATGGATGTGTTTTAGGTTTTACTGGTCCTCCCGTTGGTGATATTGTTGAAATTTCAATTAATAATAATTCTGGATTTATTGTTCAATCAGGTTCTTACATTGCATCGACTCCTGGTGTAGAAATTGATACAAAGTGGCAGGGATTTACAAAGGGAGTTTTTGGAAGCGAACTATTCATGCTAAAAGCAACAGGAGAAGGAAAAATATTTTGTAATGCATATGGTGGAATTATCCAAAAAAATATTTTATCCGGTGAGACATTTATTCTTGATAATTATCATCTTGTTGCATTAAGTATTGATTCTGATTACCAAGTTACAAAGTTTGGAGGACTCAAAAATACTATTCTTGGTGGAGAAGGATTGGTTACAAAAATATCTGGTCCTGCAATAATCTATTTTCAAACAAAGAATCTCAAAGAGTTAATTGATTTACTTGGAGTAAAACACACTCAAGAAACTCAAGGAAATAATTTCAATATTGGTGGTTTTAGAGTTGGAATGTGATTTTACCTCAATATTCTTTAGATTGTTAGATGAATGTCTGAAAAGCTTTTAATCTGTATTAAGGGCTTTTTCGATTATGAATATTACTGAAAAAATACTTGCTCGTGCTTCTGGCAGACAACAGGTTGCTCCAGACGATGTAATATTCGCAAATGTAGATAAAGTAATGGTTCATGATGTATCTGGACCTGGTGTAATCAAAGTATTTGATAAATTAAAAAAACAAGGAGTTAATGTTGACAAATTATGGGATCCGACTAAAGTTTGGGTAGCTGAAGATCACTTTGTTCCTTCAGCAGATAAAATGTCTGCTGAAAATGTGATCAAATTATCTAACTTTACGAAAAACTATGGAATTGAAAAACATTTCAAGTATGGTATGGGTCAATATGGAATCTGTCATACCCTTTCTCATGAAGAGGCACTAGTATTACCCGGTGAGGTGTATGTTGGAGGCGATTCTCATACAAATACTACCGGTGCACTTGGTTCTTTTGCATGTGGATTGGGACATACTGATGTAGCATACGTATTGCTAAATGGAAAGATTTGGTTTAAGGTTCCTCAAACATTATACTTTAAGCTAAATGGAAAACTCCCAGATCATGTAATGGCTAAAGATTTTATTTTAAAAATCATTGGTGATATTTCCACTGAAGGTGGTGCGTACAAAACAATGCAGTTTGGTGGAAGTGGAATTAGTGAAATGTCCGTAGAAAGCAGATTGACAATGTGTAATATGACCACCGAGGCTGGAGCTAAAAATGGAATTGTTGAACCAGATCAAAAAGTTGTTGATTATCTTACAAGCAGAGGCGCTAAGAACATTACACTAGTTCATGGTGATGCTGATGCTGAATATGAAAAGATATACGAATACGAAGGTTCTGAAATGGAACCTCTTGTTGCAAAACCTTTTTCTCCAGAAAATATTGCAATCGTCCGAGAAGCTCCATCTGTTGAATTGGATAAATCATACATTGGCTCTTGTACTGGTGCAAAGTATGAAGACTTGGAAGCTGCTGCTAAAATCCTCAAAGGGCGAACAGTTAAAATTAGAACTGAAATCTTGCCTGCTTCTATCTCTATTTACAAACGAGCAATGGAGAATGGATTGCTCAAAATATTCTTAGATGCAGGTGTTACAGTAGGACCACCTACATGTGGAGCTTGTTGCGGTGCACATATGGGAGTCTTGGCAAAAGATGAAATTTGTATCAGCACTACAAACAGAAATTTTCCAGGAAGAATGGGTCATGTTGATTCTCAAACATATCTTTCATCCCCTCTTGTGGCAGCAGCATCTGCTGTAACTGGAAAGATTACTGATCCGAGGGATTTGAAATGAAAGGTAATGTCATAAAATACGCAAGAGACAATATAGATACTGATGTAATAATTCCAGGTCAATATCTCAAAGTACATGATTATGCTGAGCTTGCAAAACATGCTATGGAAGGACTTGATCCTGATTTTCATTCTAAAGTAAAAGAAGGCGATTTTATTTTATCTGGAAGAAATTTTGGATGTGGATCATCCCGTGAACATGCCCCGATTGCACTTGCTCATTCTGGAATAAAGGCAGTACTTGCTTTATCATTTGCAAGAATATTTTATAGAAACGCAGTTGACGGTGCATTTTTACTTCCTATAGAAATTGATCAAGATGCATACTCTGATATCGCTGAAGGTGATCAGATTGATATCGATTTAAAATCAAATCAAATCAATAATCTCACAAAAAACAAAACCTATAAAATGAAACCCTTTTCTGATATTATTGGAAAAATAATAGAAGCTGGCGGTTTATTCAAATACAAACCAGATTAGGATTAAAATGGGAAAAACACTTTTTGAAAAAATTTGGGATGCACATGTTGTTGTAGAAAAAGAAAACAGTCCATCTCTAATCTACATTGATAGACATCTTGTTCATGAAGTAACTTCTCCTCAAGCTTTTGATGGACTTCGTATGAATAATAGAAAAGTAAGAAGACCTGATCTTACAATTGCAACAATGGATCATAATGTTCCTACAAATAATAGAGGACTTCCAATTTTAGATCAAACATCTTCTGTCCAAATACAAACTTTAGAAAAAAACTGTAAAGATTTTGGAATTAAGCTGTTTGATATTAACAGTCCTAATCAAGGAATTGTTCATGTCATTGGACCTCAATTGGGAATTACTTTACCTGGAACAACTATTGTCTGCGGCGATAGTCATACATCCACTCATGGTGCTTTCGGTGCACTAGCATTTGGAATTGGAACTAGCGAAGTGGAGCATGTCTTGGCATCTCAAACTCTTTGGTTAGAAAAACCAAAGCCCTTTGAAATTAAAGTAGAAGGAAAACGAAAAAACCCTCATGCTGTTACTGCCAAAGATATCATATTATCAATTATCAAAAATATTGGAACTTCTGGTGGGAATGGGACAGTGATTGAGTATTGTGGTGAGGGTATATCTGATCTTTCTATGGAGCAACGAATGACTATTTGTAATATGTCTATAGAAGCAGGAGCCCGTGCAGGCTTGATTGCCCCTGATGAAAAGACTTTCGAATATCTTAGAGGTAGACAATACACTCCAAAAAACTATGAATTCCTAGTTGATTATTGGAGAGAAAATCTAAAAACTGACAAGGATGCAAAATTTGAAAAAAAATATACTTTGCATATTGATAATATCGCACCTCAAGTAAGTTGGGGTACAAATCCTGGAATGACAATTGATGTGACTGAATTAGTTCCATCTCCAGAAGATTTTGCTAAAGGCGATCAAAACCAAAAGAAAGGCGCAGAAAAAGCACTTGAATACATGAATCTGAAATCAGGAACTCCTATGACTGAAATAAAAATTGATAGAGTGTTTATTGGCTCATGTACAAATGCTAGACTGGAAGATCTAATTGAAGCATCTAAAGTTGTTAAAGGCAGAAAAGTATCTCCTACTGTCAAAGCTATGGTTGTTCCTGGCTCTCAGATGGTAAAAAAACAAGCAGAAGACCTAGGTCTTGATAAAATTTTCATTGATGCTAATTTTGAATGGAGAGAATCTGGATGCAGCATGTGTCTTGGAATGAATCCAGATATCTTATCACCTGGTGAGAGATGTGCAAGTACTTCAAATAGAAACTTTGAAGGCAGACAAGGAACTGGTGGCAGAACTCATTTAGTAAGTCCTGTTATGGCAGCAGCTGCTGCAATATTTGGACACTTTGTAGATGTAAGAGAAATGGATTTGAATTGAAATGCTATCTTTTAAAAAAATTAAAACTATTATCACTCCATTAGATAAGGTAAATGTAGATACTGATCAAATTGTACCAAAACAATTTCTAAAACTAGTCCAAAAATCTGGATTTGGAAAATTTCTTTTTTATAATTGGCGATACGATGATCAAGGGCAATTAAAATCTGATTTTGTATTAAATGAGCCTAAATACAAAAATTCCAAAATTCTCGTTGCCGGGGATAATTTTGGATGTGGTTCTAGTCGAGAACATGCAGTTTGGGCCTTGCTAGATTATGGATTCTCAGTAGTCATTACCCCTTCATTTGCTGATATTTTTTATAGCAATTGTTTCAAAAATGGACTATTACCCATTGTTTTAGATGAAAAAACAATTGAAAAACTACAACAAGAAACTGGTGATGTAGAAGTAGATCTGGAAAATCAAATAATCAAAACAAATTCTAAAACAATTTCATTTGATATTGATTTACACAAGAAAAAAATTCTTTTAGAAGGTCTAGATGATATTGCTCAAACTTTATTTTATGAGAAAAAAATTACTGAATTTGAAAACCAATCTAAAATCCCATCTGTTTTATGATTTTTTTTACCGTATTCTCGTTTCTTTCTAAAACCATCGGAGATTCTGCATCTATCCACTCTCTATCTTCTATGTCGTAGGCGCTAATTTTTCCTTCTTTAGATAATTGTTGTAAAATATCAAATGAAAGATTGATCTCTTTTTGTTTTTTTGTTTTAATTCTTTTAATTATGTCTTTTCCTAAAACATAAACTCCTAGGCATTCCGATAACTGTAGTTTCATAGTTGGTTTTTCTTTAAATTCTTTAATTATTCCATCTTCTACAACTGCAAATCCTGTCTCTTCTTTTCTTTTTGTTCTTGTTGCAATACATGCTATGCTATTTTTTTCTTTGAAGACCTTTCTCATCTTGACTAAATCTATGGCGCATAGATTATCTACAAACCACAAAACAAATTCATCTTCTCCTTTGAGATTATTTTCAATATGTAATAGATCTCCCCCAGTTCCACTTTGTGAGTCTTGTACAAATGTGATTTTTTTTCTTTTACTTGTATGGCTAAAATAATTTTTAATCTGACCGCCCAATCCTTGATAGTCTGAAATTATGATGATCTCTTTGATAAAATCAAATGAACTTAGATATTTTGTAATATAATCAATTAACGGTTTACCAAATATTGGCGTCATTGCCTTTGGAAAATATTCGGTATATGGTTTGCCTCTTGTTCCTTTGCCACCAGCTAAAATTATAGCCTTCACAACCTAACGGTATGATTTTTGCTTTCTTCTTCTTGCGCCGGGTCCGCCAAATTTCTTTGGTTCTTTTCTTCTGGCATCACCGCTAATCAGATATTTGTCAAAATCTGTAATTCTTTGTCTAAGATCTTCTCTTGTTGATTTTGGGAATGGGTGGTCTTTTGGATCTTTTTTAGATTTAGTCCAGCCTGTAAGTGCTCTTGAGATGCCGGTAGCTGCTGCACTAGCTTGCCCCATAAATCCACCCCCTCTTACTCTAACTGAAATGTCTATTTTATCTCTCAAATCTCCAGTAATTTCCAATGGAGCTAACATAACCTCTCGAGCAGTTTCTTGAGGTATCATCTCAATTGGTATGTTGTTAATTCTGATTTTACCACGTCCTTTTGTAATGTATACATGCGCACTAGATGTTTTTCTAGTTGCAAAATAAATTTCAGTTTTTGGTGTTGTCATTCAGTCCACCCAATTATTTTTGCAATGTCCCCAATAGTTGTATAGTTTGCTGCAGATTTTGTAATTTTTGCTTGTTTGAATTGAATCTTTTCAAATCCACTTAATTCTCTTGGTGAACCAATGTATGTTCTTAGTCTTTTATGTGCTAATAATCCAGATGGTTTTTTCTTTGGTAACATACCTCGTACCATTCTTGTCATTATTGTGTCTGGTCTTCTTGCATGCACTGGACCATGTTTTGGATGAATGACACTGTTTACCTCTAAAAATTTCCTGTAATGATAAATTATGTTTGTTCTTGTTCCACTTAGCATAATTTTTTCACAATTTACAATTGAAACTCTGTTTCCATTTAACAATAATTTGGCAACATTTGATGAGAGTCTTCCTGCAATGTGATCCGTAGCATCGACTACAATTGGTCTGTCTGTTGATATGACGTTTTCTTGACTAGCCAAGTAGTACAACTCCTTTTCCTGTTGGGTTCTTTTCAATTAATTCTGAAAATGTAATGACTTTTCCGCCTTTTTCTAAAATCTTTGCTGCTGCGGTATTTGAGATTGAAAATGAGCAAAGTGTAATCTTATGTTCGATATCTCCAGTTCCTAATACCTTACCTGGAAATACAACTGTATCTGCATCTTTAGTTAATTGAGCAATTCTGTTTAAATTGATAAATCGTCTTGCAATGGACGGTTTTAATGCATATTTTGCCATCTTTGCCCAAATCGGAGCATCGTTTTTAGCAGATGCCTTCTTTAGATCCTTTGCCATGCGTATGACGACTTGATTAGTCATGTGAATAATCCGGTTTAAAACCCAAATATAATGTGTATGCTTAGTTTATTCTTTTATTTCGTTAATCATTTCTTTAAACTCTGATAATCTATTGCTTAACTCATCTACTCCTGCAAGGATTATCTGTTCTGGCTTTAATGCCCCTGTTGATTCAACTGTTAGTATTCTCTCATTTTCTTTATCTGTCTCAGTTAAAACTGAAATATTTGCTGAATTCCATTTAGCATGCTCTGTTCCGCGGCCAAGTCTAGCATAACATTCAACTTTGATTCTTTGACCAGCAGCTAACTGAACAATTGGAATTTTATCTGAAGTTGCCTTGACAGATTCATCCTCTGATGTAAGATCACTTGATAATATCGTTCTAGTGACATCTGAATCTCCTGAATCTAAAACAAACATCACTTTACAATTAGAACAGCCTGTCTCACTTTTACAATCGCATTTAGATGGTTCATTGAATCTTGATAGATCTGTCTTAATTGGAATCAATCCTAATCTATGTGCTAATCCCTCATCTGGTAGTACCGAAGAATTTTCAATTATATCTACAGTATCAATAGCAAATACTGGAATACCGTTTAGACAAATTCGTCTAAGTGCATTTGCATACTGTAACGGAACTCCTTTGAGCTTGATTGATATTTTTTGATTTTCCTTGTTAATTACCTCTAAAGAAGACAAATCTTAGAAGAAAATTTTCAAAATCCACATAAAAATCTAGCTGGAATTAGGTATGGATCATGGGGGCTTTATTGAGATTTAAGACTGAATTACCCCATTGCGATTATCTTTTAAAAATAGATTGCCATTTAGCTTAAAGTGCTTCATAAAACCTACTGTCTGAATTCGAGAGTATCCTTATCACCTACTGTTTATGTCGTACTGTTCTATTTTGTGAAATTTATTTTTTAGAATGTTCATTGTACCGTGACATGTTTTGTTAAAGGATATGTAATTCCTTTTTTATCATGTCCCATTATGTTAAAGCAGATAAATTCATGAAATTGTTCAAGAGTTACACCTCCACAAATTCTACAGATAAATCGTGTTGGTATTCTACATTTTCCACACAATGAATAATTTAGCAATAAACCTCCACATTTTCTACATGACTCATCAGGCAAACTAATCACCAAAAAAACTATGCTGCTTGTCCTATCTTAATTCTAAAATTATCTTTATGGTTTTTTGAAGTATGTAATTTTTCTTCAGTTGAAGAACAATATCCACATAAAGGATTAACCATGGTTGAATCAAATTCAATTTCTCCTATTGCTTTTTGACAGACAATACAAGATACAATTTTAGTGTCGTAGATATTCAACGATTTACTACCTCCAAAATTTTAATAGATCTGAGATTCTGGTGTGCAATACTGATTACTTTGTTTGGATCTAATTCTGGTTCTGATGATATCAGCATTAATTTACCCTCATGAGGAATTGTGATGATATTTGCTTTATTTCGATATGATACTATTGCATGTATATTTCCAAGTGAATCATCAAACTCTTTTCTCATTGACAAGTCAAGTGCTACTTCCATAAACAACATCTCCATTTTTTGTTTATCATTTTCTAATGGTATGATATTGGAACTAAATCCCCCTGCAATCTTCCTTCCCTTGTTATTTATTATTGCTGCAAATCTTATTCCTTTGATTTGACACATCTGATTACAAATGTAATCATAAATGTAGACTTGTTTACTTTCCATTTAATATTCATCTCCCTCATCTAACAGAATCCATGATAAACCAGCTAGATCTTCCCATTTGAATTCCTGATTTTGTATTCTTTGAAGTGTTTTACCTTTTTTTACTGGGATACTTTTTACCAGCATTTCTGAAGGCTCAGGCTGCCTTTGTATTATGATTGTTGACATGATAGGTTTTTGATTCACAAATATATTGTCATAGATACTGATTTGTGGCATGCCTTATTTTTGATTTTATTTTCTATGAAAAATTAAAAATAGAAATTAAAAATATGTGATCTTAATTTTTTTAATTATTGGTAGTGTGAGGTATGGTAATGATACATTAATTCTAAAGCAACACAAAGATTTCTTTTCAATGTTCTTATTTTGATTAGTTCTGATGCTAGCATCGTACTTTGAACACTATCGTTTGTTTTGATGGTCATTACAATTCGATTGAAAATTATATTTTCTCTTTGAAATAATCTCTGTAATACAATCTCTAAATCTCTAGTTTTTGTCTGCGTCTGTACAAAATATGGTTTGATAACTGTAAAGTTCAAACCATTATTTTCAAACGATTCTATTTGATTCATAGTTTGTTATTCTCTTGCAAATACTTAGTTTTGGTTTCTTGACTGTGGCATGCCTTTTACTGAGTTGCCCATGATTTGCATCCGCACTTTGTGCATTTTAGAACTAGTGGACTGCATGTGTTTGTATCGTATACACTTGGTATCGATGGTGCAAAACAAATTTTGCATAGTTTTGTTGTTTCAAGTTTTTTACCTTTTATTACTGGGAATCTTTGAACCAGTGTTTCTGAAGGCGCAGGTTGCCTTTTTTGGATTTGAATTTGACTCATGGTATAGTAATGTATGAACAAATATTAGACAATGGTTAGTGATTTGTGGCATGCCTTGTTTTTATGATAATTTTGAAAATCTGACAAAGAACGTATTGCTTACAGCAAAATTGTATTTGTTAGAGATAAATACCAAATTAACATAGGATATTTCAGAAATGACTGATGTAACTGTGGTTAGATATTCTTATGAAGGTGAAAAATTTGAAATCTTAGTCAAGCCTGATCCTGCCTTGGATTACAAAATGGGTAAGAAAAAAGACATATCTTCAATATTGATTGCAGATGAAATCTATACTGATTCTGGTAAGGGTACTAAACCATCAACTGAAAAATTGCTCAAGGCTTTCAAAACTGAAGATGTAATTGAGATTGCAGAAATTATGCTAAAAAAAGGAGAACTGAATCTCACTACAGATCAAAGACGTAAGATGCTTGATGATAAGAGAAAACAAATTGTTGCATTTATTGCAAAAACATACGTCGATCCTAGAACTCATTTGCCTCATCCTCCACTAAGAATTGAACAAGCATTAAAGGATGGACGAATCACAATAGAACCACAAAAAAATGTTGAAGAACAAGTTCCAGACATTGTAGAAAAATTACGTTCTATCATAGCTTTGAAATCTGAAAATCTAGATCTTGAAATTACAATACCTGCACAGTATGCATCACAATCATATGCTGTTTTGAAATCTGTCGGAGTTTTAAAAAAAGAAGAATGGCAAAATAATGGTTCTTTAAAAGCAATACTTGAAATACCCGCTGGAGCAAGGCCAAATGTGATTGATAGATTGGGTTCTATAACCAAAGGTTCTGCAACAGTTGAGGTTATGAAGTAATGGAAAATAAAAGAAAATATGTTATACCTGGCGATGTAATCACGACTGGTCCTTTCAGACCAGAACAAAATGTCATTTTGGACGGAAACAAAATTATTTCTACGGCTATAGGAATTTCAGAAATTTTCGATGATTCTATTAAAGTAATTCCATTGACTGGAAAATATATCCCAAAAATCGATGATCTTGTAATTGGCAAAGTCGTATCTCATACCTCGCTTTCTTGGGAATTAGATATCAACTCCTGCTATGTTGGATTTTTACCTGCTCAGGATGTATTTGGACGAGATTTTTCTGCGCATGCTGATGAACTTTCATCTAAATTAAAGGCAGGCGATCTAGTCGCAGCCAGAATTGCTAATTTTGATAGAACCCGAGATCCACTTGTAACAATAGCTGATAGAGATCTTGGTAAGATTGACTCTGGTCACCTAGTTTCAATATCTACTAGTAAGGTACCGCGCTTAATTGGAAAAAGAGGAACTATGATCCAAATGATTGAAATGGCTACAAATGCAGCTATTACGATTGGCCAAAATGGTTGGATTGTTGTCTCCTGTGAGACTCCCGAGGGATTATTAAAGGCAAAAAAGGCAATCAAAATGGTTGATGAAATGGCACATGTTGCTAATTTGACAGATCAAGTGAAAGAAATGTTAGAATCAAAAGGTGAATCATAATGGGCGGAAGAGAAGCAACCCTAGTTCTACTAGATGAAAATGGAATTCGTTGTGACGGTAGAAAAGTTGACGAACCAAGACGAATCATGATTAAAGCTGGTGGATTGAAAAATGCTGATGGCTCAGCATACATTGAATTTGGCGATAATAAAATTTTAGTTGGAGTATTTGGACCACGTGACGTTCATCCAAAACACATGTCAAACACTGATACTGGTATTTTACGAGTTAGATATCACATGGAACCATTCTCTGTAACTGAGAGAAAAAATCCTGCACCATCAAGAAGAGAAATTGAAATTTCCAAAGTTATCAAAGAAGCTTTAGAACCTGCAGTTATGCTGGAGAAATTCCCAAGAACTGCAGTTGATGTATTCATTGAAGTTCTTCAAGCCGACGGCGGTACTAGATGTGCTGCACTTTCTGCAGCATCAGTTGCATTGGCTGACGCTGGGATTCCAATGAGGGATATGGTAGCAGCTTGTGCAGCTGGAAAAGCGGCTGACACAATTATTCTTGATGTTAATAATGAAGAAGACCAAGCAGGACAAGCAGATATGCCTATTGGCTATATGCCAAGTCTAGAAAAGATCACATTACTCCAATTAGATGGTGTATTAACACCAGAAGAATACAAAAAATGTGTAGAGACTGGAATTAAAGGTTGTAAAATTGTTTATGAATTACAAAGAAAAGCACTTACTGACAAATATTTTGGAAACGGGGAAAAATAAATGACATCCACTAGTGTACTTGATGATCTAAAGAAATCTCAAATTCTAGAATTATTAGAACAGGGAAAAAGAGTTGATGGAAGGGCACTAGATGAACCAAGAAACTTGATCATTGAAACAAATGCAATTCCAAAAGCAAATGGTTCTGCAAGAGTTCGATTAGGTGACAGTGAAGTAATATGTGGTGTTAAAATCCAACCCGATAGACCTTTTCCAGACATGGGTGACAAAGGAATCTTCATTTGTACCGCTGAGCTTTTGCCACTTTCTCATCCAACTGTTGAAACTGGACCACCTGGTCCTGACGTAATTGAACTAGCAAGAGTAGTCGATAGAGGTATTAGGGAAAGTCATATGATTGATTTAACTCAACTAGTAATTGAAAAAAACAAATCTGTAGTTGGAGTCTTTGCTGATAATGTTGTAGTAGATTACGATGGCAATTTGTTTGATGCATGTGCTTATGCTGCAACAGCTGCAATCCTCTCATCAAAAACTCCAAAATGGGAGATGAAAAATGATGTACCCACTTTAGTTGAAGGAGAAGAATCAGATGTTCCAATTTCTACTATTCCAGTTTCTGTAACTATGGGTAAAATAGGAAACCACATAATCGTTGATCCAAACGGTGATGAATGGAGCAGTATGGATGCAAGAATTACAATCACTACTGATTCTAATGGAAACATCTGTGCTTTACAAAAAGGAGGAAATGATGGATTTACTTTTGAACAAGTAATAAAATGCGGTGAATTATCAGTCAAAGTAGGCGCAAAAATAAGAGAAAAGTTAAAACAAGCAAAGGAATCTGGTCAATAAAATGGCAAAACAAAAATCACTAAAAGGCTTAGGTGCACGATATGGTATTAAAATTAGAAAACAATATTCAAAAATTCATTTTCAACTAAAAGAAAAAAGACACTGTCCTGAATGTGGTTCTCAGCAGTTTAACCGAGATGCAGTTGGCATATGGTCTTGCAAAAAATGTAGTTTCAAAGTAGCTGGAACAGCATACGATGTCAAACTTTAGTGCAAAAATTATTGTTGATGCAAAAGAAAAAACAAAAGCAATTTTTGATTCAATAAACACTGATAATGATTTTTACCCAGAAAACCCTACAAAAACTAAGATATCTTTTGATAAAAAAATTACAATATCTGTAGAATCTAATCATATGCCACATTTGAGAGCAAATCTTAATTCAACTTTGAGATTAATTCAGGCAAGCTACGATTCTATTGAATCGGTAAAGATATAATGAAATCCCGGAATTTGTATTAACATGTCATCAGGACAAATGCCACCTTGGCTTCAAGAACAACTCATGAAGATGCAACAATCCCAACAAAATCTTCAATCTATAATGACACAAAAACAACATCTTGAAATGGAAAAAGTTGAAACTGAAAAGGCACTTGAGGAATTAAAAAAAGCAGCTGACGATGATAATGTATACAAACATGCTGGCTCTATTTTGATAAAGTCTACAAAAAAAGAACTAATCGATGAACTAGAAGAGCGAAAAGAAATGGCAAAAACACGTGCAACTGTTCTCGAAAAACAAGAATTAAGAATTAAAGAATCACTCAAAGAACAAGAAGCAAAAATTACTGAAATGATGCGAGGCCCATCTGCTGGTACTCAGCAACCAAAACCATCATCTGGAAGTACACAAATTCCAAAACCACAACCAGACGACAATCCTAGAAAATAATCACTATGTTTATTTCAAAAGGATATTAACAAATTAAGAAAATTACATTTAGTGAAACTAGAAAATTTACGAATCATAGTAGATGAACGAGAACGTAAGAGTGGTATTCCTGACTTGCTAAAGTCTGTAGGTCTTAATCTTGAAATGAAGACGTTGCCGATTGGAGATTATATTGTTGCACCTGAAACTGTGGTGGAACGAAAAAGCATTCGTGATTTACTGTCTTCTGTTTTTGATGGTAGGCTTTTTGATCAATGCACTAGACTAAAAGAACACTTTGAATTTCCAATTGTGCTTATGGAGGGAAACGTCGATGAAATTGAAGAAATTACTGATAATCCGATGATTTTTTATGGTGCACTATCAACCGTTGCTTTAGATTTTAAAATTCCAATAATCCCTACTCCCAGTGCAATGCATACTGCAAAATTGCTTGTTTCATTATGTTCTAGAACTGATGCGATTAAAGGACCCTATCTGAAAAAAATAAAAAAATCAACTGATCTAGAAAAACAACAATTATCTTCTCTTTGTAGTTTGCCCGGAGTTGGAGAAAAATTTGCAGTTAGAATGCTTGAAAGGTTTGGAACCCCATTGAAAGTATTTACAGCTACTACCAATGAACTTGCAAAAGTTGAGGGGCTAGGGGATGCAAGAGCTAAAAAAATAAAAAAAGTACTTGAATCTCAAAGTAAACACCTAAAAAAATCAGATCAAAAAACTTTGCATGATTCATGATACTGTTAAATAAATTAACAAATCTGTGTCGGTATGCTAGTCTCAATAAATTGGTTAAAAGATCATCTCTCTGATCAAAACATCATACTTTTAGATACTCGTCCAAAAACTATGTTTTTGTATGGTCACTTACCACAATCTCAGTCACTTACAATAGATCAAGTAATCCAATTTGATCAATATGGTTCTAATTTGGTAGCAGATGAGAAAAAAATCATTGAACTTTTTGGCTCACTTGGAATTGATGATTCAAAAACTGTAATAATTATTGGAGATTCTATGGATCCCTCTGCAGCTAGAATTGCATGGACTCTACTTTACTTTGGACATGAAAAAACATTTTTGCTTGATGCAACCATTATGGACTTGCAAAAAAATGGATTTGAATTAACAAAAAAATCATTTATTCTCCAACCTGCAAAATTTATTCCAAAAATTAAATCTGAAATTCGTGTAGATGCTATACAACTTAAAGATAATCTGAATAAATTCACAATTCTGGATGCAAGAACTCCTCAAGAATTTATGGGAAGTCATATTCCAAATTCAAAATTGATTCCATTTACTGATGGGATAGCATACGATGGAAAGTTGTTTCAACCTAGGGACTTTTTAGAAAATCTTTTCTCTCAAAGTAATGTCTCTAAAGAGAATGAAATTGTATGTTATTGCATGCATGGACACAGGGCATCAAGTTTATTTTTACAATTAATGATTGCCGGTTATCAAAACATCAAATTGTATGATGGGTCATTTGTTGACTGGTATGGAAGGAGACTCCCCCTTGAGTAATTTTCTCTTTAGAGGAGTACCGCACATAGGACACTCTTTTCCAGAAGTATGATTTGTATGACATCCCGGACAATAATGAACCCATTTTCCGACATCTTGAAAAGTATTTGTCATAATAGGTGATATCTTCAAACCAATGTTTTTTGCAACATTTGTAATTGCAAAATCGTCGGAAATAATTTCACCTTGCAGATTAATACAAAGTGCAATAATTGAAATATCTTGTTTTGATAGTTGCGGAAAGTCTCCTGTTTCTTTGGCAGATGCTATTGCAGTATTTGTTGATTCTTTATCTGGATCCATTATTTTTAATCGATTAGTCTCTAAGAGAGTTCCAAGCGCATCCTCATTTTTTTTGATATGCTTTATCTCCTCGTATACTAGAGATGTTGTATAGCAATCACTTGCTGACCCAAATGGGACTCCTGCATAAAATGCACTCGCATCTAATATTCTAAAATCCAAGTTTGCTCATCTGTCTCAGTCCTCGTTTCTTCAATCTAACAAAGACTGCTGGTTTTCTATATTTCTTTATAGTTATCGGTTCCCCATATCCTGCCGATTTTACTACCTGTGCATCCATTACTATACTACAATCATGGGATGATATTATTTCTATTTTTTCATCTGGTACTACTATGGATTCTAATCTGTAAACTGGGGCTACTGGTGTAATGATCAAAACATCCAAACTCTCATGTAGAATTGGGCCACCCAATGAAAAAGAGTGTCCCGTTGATCCACTTGGAGTGGCAATTATGACTCCATCCATCTTTTGCTTAACTGTATCATTTTGAAATTTTATCTCAATTTCGGCAGTTTTTGTAAGGTTTGTCCTGCAGATGTATATCTCATTTAATGCTGGTGGAAACTCTTTACCTCCACTTGATGCCACTACTCTGGTTCGCTTATCTAAAAAGAACTTGTCTTTTAGAATTTTATCAATTGCATCATCTATCTCATCTATTGTTATCTCTGAAAGTATTCCTCTGTTTCCTCCTACGTTAATTGTTAGAATTGGAGTTTCATTTTCAAGATATCTAAAAACTCTAAGCGTTGTACCGTCACCACCTAGAGTAACTACCAAATCGAGATCTTCTTTTTTTAATTCATCTAATGCTTCTACTTTTTTTGCACCTTCTACTTCTACAGGTGCAATTGTGTAAACTTTGGATTTTCTTGCTAAAAACTTTTTTGTAATAACTCTTGCAGCATCTTCAGACTCTTTTGAACCTACTTTACTAACCACTGCTACTTTCTGAAGTTTCAACTAGTTCTACTAAATCTCATTTAGTTAAAAAGATATTTTTTATTTAATTTACTACAAAAACAAATAAGTATGAATCCCATTTGTAAAATAGCATGAATTACGCACATCCTGAAGTTTTAGTAGATACAGAGTGGGTATCAAAAAACCCCCCAAATACAAATAGAAAATTAGTTGAAGTCGATTATGATCCAGTTAACGGATATCAAAAAGGACACATTAAAGGTGCATCTTTAATTTGGTGGAAACGAGACATAAACGATCCTGTCACTAGAGATATTATTAATAAAAAACAATTTGAAACACTAATGTCGAAAAATGGAATTACTGAAAACTCTGAAGTGATTCTTTATGGTGATTTCAATAATTGGTTTGCAGCATTTGTTTTTTGGGTTTTCAAATACTATGGTCATGAAAATATAAAAATCATGGACGGTGGTCGAAAAAAATGGGAACTAGAAAGCAAAGAATACACTACAGATGAACCACAGATTCCTCAATCAACATACAAAGCACAACCTCCCGATGAAGGACTCCGAGCTTATCTGTTTGATGTTAGCAGAGCATTAGGAAGAGAAGATACTGTTATGGTAGATGTAAGATCCCCAAAAGAATTCTCGGGAGAAATCACAGCCCCTCCAGAATATCCAATGGAGCATGCCCAACGTGGTGGACATATTCCAAAGGCAAATAACATTCCTTGGGCAACTGCTGTAAACGATGCAGATGGCACATTCAAATCTGTAGAACTGCTCAAACAAAATTATGAGTCAAAAGGAGTAACTCCAGACAAAGATGTTATCTGTTATTGTAGAATTGGAGAGAGATCATCTCATAGTTGGTTTGTCTTAAAATATCTACTTGGTTACTCAAAGGTTAGAAACTATGATGGTTCCTGGACTGAATGGGGTAACATGATCGGAAATCCTGTGGAAAAATAACTTGTCACTAGACCTTCCAATACTCCAGAAAGGATCATTTTATTTCATAAAAGATGGTATTGGTAATTTTATTTTAGAAGACAAAACCAAACGTGGGCTAACAGTAAAGGAGACATCAGTTGATGAAAAACTAAATGTTCCAGCTGATAAAGGCATGATTCATGACATGGATGGAATTGGACATTGGGTGGTTATTAGATGGTATTTTCCAAAAACCCAATTTAATCTCATTAAAATTTCCGAATACGCTGAAGCAATGGAAAAAAAGTATGCTGAACTAAGGGAGCTTACTTGTCCTGACGATAATGACTGATAACCTTTTTAAAGAAATTCAATTCATAAAAACCAGATGTCATTACTTTTAAAAGATCGCGTTTGGTCAATGGAGGCACCAACAGCGAAACGTGGAGTATATCCTCTTCATGGATTTAAACTTGGACTTTATAGATTACCAATTAAACTAGAAGATCCTTTGGAGATTAAATCTGTACATGATGGTCTCAAAAAGGCATTTGAAATGGATGCATATGCAGATAGAATTTTTGCAACATATCGCTGGAAAGAACAAAACATGAAAGATCCTGATGCAAAGGGATACGAAGAAGTAGAATTATCTGTTACAGTTGAAATTGTTAGTGGTGAAGTGGTTGATATTATTTATCAAATTTTCCCAATTGAGAAATTTGGTGATCCAAATTGGGTTAAAGATTATAGAAAAAAGGCAGATCATTTTGCAAAGATGGTTATTGATACTATCTTGCGTAATACTATTTTGGCAGATAAGATGATTTCATATCTTGCAAAAGCTGAGAAACTTAATCATGCTCAAGCAACACAAAGACTAGAAGATCTTACTCCTCTTGCAAAAATTGTTCTTAATGCTAAACCAAAAGCAACAGAAGCTAATGAAGATGAAATCGAAGAAGATGATGGTGCTGAAATTGAAATTCCAGATGGAGCAAAGCCTGGACCGATTGATGTTGCTTACAAATCAAAGATGAAACCATCTACTCCTTTTGATGCTAATGGATATACAATCAAGACTTGGGGTAGAAAAGGAACGAACAATGGAATTCTTGGTGTATGGGGAGAGTTTGTCTCTGTTGATTATGATATTTGTATTGCCGATGGCGGATGTATAGAGGCATGTCCTGTTGGAGTCTACGAATGGTTCGATACCCCTGGTAATCCAGCATCTGAGAAAAAACCACTCATGTCAAAAGAACCAGATTGCATATTTTGTCTTGCATGTGAAGGCGTTTGTCCACCACAAGCAATTAAGATCTTTGAGCAAAAATAAGTAAATTATTTTGCAACTATAAATAGCGACTAAACATTTTGTCAAATTAGAAGATGGTCCTTAATCCATTTAACGTATTTGTTTTTGATCTGTTTATAATATCTGCCATTATTATTACTGCATACACTTGTAACTTTTACTATCTTACATATCTCTCAATAAAACGAAAAGTGAATCCTACAACAATAGAAATGGGAACTCCTACAATTACTATTCAACTACCAATCTATAATGAAAAATATGTTGCAAAGAGACTAGTTGATGCAGTTTGTGCGATGGATTATCCAAAAGATAAGATGGTGATAATGGTTCTTGATGATTCAGATGATGATACTGTAGAACTTTTGTTTGATGTCGTTAATACATACAAAAAACAAGGATTTCAAATTGAACACATTAGACGTGGTACAAGAAAGGGATACAAAGCAGGTGCTTTGAAATACGCAATGGAGATTACTGATACTGAATTTGTAGCAATCTTTGATGCTGATTTTATTCCACCAAACTGGTTTCTCAAAAAAGCAATTCCTCATTTTGTAAAGCCCAACATTGGACTAGTTCAATGTCGTTGGGGTCATGTAAATGAAAATTATTCTGCAATTACACAAGCACAAGCACTCAGTCTTGATTTTCATTTTCTAATTGAACAAAAAGCAAAAAGTAATTCTAATTTATTTATGAACTTTAATGGAACTGCAGGAATTTGGAGAACTGATTGTATATCTGATGCAGGAGGATGGCATACTGCCACACTTGTTGAAGATCTTGACTTGAGTTATAGAGCTCAAATGAAAGGTTGGAAATGTCTTTTCTTACCAGACATTGTAGTTAACGCTGAACTGCCAGCTCAAATGAATGCCGCAAAAAGACAACAATTTCGATGGGCAAAAGGTTCCATCCAATGCGCAATTAAATTATTGACAGATATTGCTCTAAAACGTAAAATTGGTATCGAAGCAAAAATTCAGGCATTTGTACAGCTAACTCGTCACATTGTTTATCCTTTAATGCTTATTCAATTTCTCACATTACCTGTTCTTTTAGCTTCTAACATGAATCTCTATTTAGTTAGTTTTATTCCAGCTTTGACCATTGCTACGTATCTTGCAATGGGTCCAGGTGCATACATTATGATAATTCAAAGTATGTACCACAAATCCTGGAAATCAAAAGTGAAAATTTTACCAGCACTGCTTGTTTACAATGCAGGAATGTCTGTCAATAACAGTGTAGCAGTGTTTGATGCTATCTTTGGAAAAAAGAATGAATTTCTAAGGACTCCTAAATATGGAATTGTTACCAAAAAAGACAACTGGAAAGACAAGTCATACAATTTACCATTTACAAAAACAACTCTTCTTGAGATCTTTTTTGGAATTTATGGTCTGATGGGAATTTTAATTTCAATTTTTTCAAACAACCCCGTATTTGCACCAATTATTGGGTTACAAACCGTCGGATTTTTCTATATCTCTTTTATGAGTCTCTCTCATACAAGTTTTAAAAGAAATAAATCACTCAATGTTCCTGCTTTAACCAAGAAAGAGAAGATGGAAAAAAGAACATACCAATTAGCAATGATTGGAGTACTTGGAATCATAATCTTTGGTGCGTTTATGTCAATTAACGGCTATCATGCTGATGTTTACCCCCTTGATAGGATACGTGGAAACTTGGATGGCATAATCGGCTCAGCTGATCCAGAAGCCATTAAAATTCATTTAACTGCAATTAAACAAGACTTGGCAATTGTTATGGAAAAATTACCTGAAAGTAAAAACCCAGTTTGGGTATTTCCGACAGAATCTACAAACTTCCTTCGAATAGATCGTGATGTTGAAAATATGCTTGTAACTGCTCAAACACTTACAACCGTTTCTCCCGACAGTGCCGCATTTCAAACTGGCATGACTAACATTGGTGAACGCTCTTTATCTATTCGTCAAAATATTATGGATGCAACTCCGTACATGTTTGTCAGCATTTCTAATATCATATTTAGTACAATGTGGATAGCTGCCATTTTAGGAATATTTGCAATTCTTAAACGAAAGAAAGATCAACTAAACACATTTGATGAAGTACCAGGCGTCTAAGAAATATTCAATTCAGTTCTAATTTCATCTACAGCTCTAATTCCGTAAATATCTCTGATCTGTTGAATTCTAATTGATTCTTTCAGTAGATCTTTGCCAATCGCATTTGTTAGAATTGTAAAGATGTCACTAAATCTTACTTCCCATTTATCTGCACAATCTAAAATTTTACTTACTGCCCACTGTCTTACTTCATGTGGTAATGGAATCTTTTCTCCTGCTTCTATTGACAATCTATCAAATAAATTGATTATCTCGGCAGTTTGTGTTGCCATATTCTCAAGATCTTTTGAATCTCCATACTTTGATTCTGCATGCATTCTGATGTTTGATTGATATTCTGACAGCTTTAGTAATGCCATCACTTCTTTTGATGATTCGCTAGATGCTTTACTTGTAGTGCTTTTTACCTGCTGCATCTCTTCAAAGATCCTATCTGATTTTTTGTGAAATTCTGCAGTTGATGCGTCTTGTCGTTTTAAAATATCTGAGACTGAAGAAATTTTTTCTTCTATTTTGTCTGTCTTCTCAAAAACATTCTTTTTGAAATTTGAAAAATCTTCTTGAACTGATTTTAATCCTTCCCCTACAAATGCTGTAGAATCTGCTCTATGCGATAATGAGTTAATCTCAGTCTCGATTTTATCGATTTTTCCAGATATGCTTTTAATGGAATTTATGCTCAAATTTGATGCAGAATCTGCATTTCCTGCTATAGTAGTAAATTGTTGCTTTAACCCCTCAATGACTCCTCCCAAAGAATCAATCTTGGCAGCTTTACCTGCAACTGCATCAATTGCAATTTTAATTGCGTCTAACTCTGTTCTGAGTTTTGATGCAGAATTTACATCGTCTTTTATTTTTCCCAACTCTTGATTCAAGCTGGATATCACCTGTGATGACACATCAATATTTCCAGTTTTTTTGGTTACTTCTTCAATGCTATTTTTTAGATTGTCAATCTCATTACCGATGTTTGACAATGAATCTGTTTTTCCAGCTACCTTTCTAAGATCATCTCTTACTTCGTCAATTCTTTGTGCAATTTTTATTATCATCTGTGAATTATTTCTCATCGAATTCATACTGTCTTCTACTTGCTGGGCTAACTCTAGAGTTTTTGGAGATGATTTTTGTAATTCATTTATTTTGTGTACTTCTTCTTGTAGTCTAACTGTTTGCTCGTTAATTTTTGTAACTATATTAGCTTGAGTTCTTACTTGATTTAGTCCTGCGAAAAGTTTCTGCGTATCGTCTTCTAAAATGTTAATTTGTTTTGATTGTTTTTGTATATTTTCTAATGTCTGTGCTAAAGTATCAATCATGCCTTTCATTGATACGAGTACCTTCTGATTATCGCTAAAAATTTTTGACATTACTTTGATTTCTTTTTGTAATGCTTTACTAGAATCTGTCACTGATGCTACTTTCTTTAAAATGGCTGCTGGTGTTGGTTCACGTTTTACGGCTTTTTTTGAAACTTTATCTGCTTTCTTTGGCTCCTTTACCACCATATCAATTAACATTGCAATATGATGTTAAAAAAGTTAGGTGTAAAATAAAAAATGTAATGAGTTACTTGTTGACAACTTCTGGTTCATGTAGTAACTCATGAAATGTTTTTTCTGCTAGCCCATTAGAAGTCTCGATAAATCCTCTTGGGCAATATTCACATTGAATCATATAGTACGGTATGGTACCGTACTATTAATGCTTGGGTAATTGTGATGTTACCAATTATGCAGTCAGATACCCCAGGTCATTTCTCTACATTATTTTCAGTTGACCTACTCATCATTCTGCAATTAGATTAATGAACATTCAGCATAAAGAGGTTCAAAATATAACTAATTGAAAAAATATTGTTGAATTCCATAAATCCTTTTTGCTGTATGCGCAACTGTTTTTAAACAAATTCGTTCAAGCTTATTGTGGATATCTCTTTTCTTCAGATTGACCTGTCTGAAATTTCTACAATGTTTGAACAGTTTATAGCTGTCTTTAATCCAATTACTGACTTTCATAGATCATTTGTCACAGATTTAGCTTTTATCATGATTATTGGGGCAATTGTGACTCTTGCTTTTTTTAAAATTAAACAGCCTCTGATCATTGGATATCTCTTTGCTGGTATGTTGTTGGGACCTTTGTCTCCTCTTTGGTCTTGGCTTATTCCTCCTGTGGGTATTCCTGATGTGATGAAAGGCGTGGGAATTCTAACTGATTTATCAGCACTTAATCTTTTTTCAGAAATTGGTGTTATACTACTTCTTTTTGTAATAGGAATTGAATTTCCTTATGCAAAAATCAAAAGCATTGGAAAAATGGCTATCGGTGTTGGTACGGTTGGCCTATTTATGACACTTGGTGTAATCTTTTATGCTGCAACTATGCTTGGATTAAATTCCATGGATTCTCTATTTATTGCTGCAGCACTTTCAATTTCCAGTACTGCTGTTATTGTAAAGATTTTAGAAGAGATGGGAAGAATCAAACGAGAATCAACTATTCTTGTATTGGGAATATTGATTGTAGAAGACATAATTGCTGTAATTTTAATTTCATCTTTACAATCAATCGCTTTGGTTGGAACTGTATCCATAGAATCTGTTTTGATTGTAATTATTGTTGCAATCGGAATGATTGTTGGAACATTTACTCTTGGAACCCGACTCATCACACCTCTAATAGATAGAGTAGCGGCAACTGAGCATCGTGAAATTTTGTTACTTAGTGTGTTAGGTGTATGTTTTGGTTACGCTTTATTGGCAAATCTTGTTGGTTTGTCCGTTGCTATAGGGGCGTTTCTTGCAGGAGTGCTAGTTGCAGAATCTAAATCCTCTGAAGTTTCCAAACTGTTGGCAAGTCCGATTAAAGACATGTTCGTAGCTATCTTTTTCATATCAGTTGGTGCACTGATGGATGTTTCTCAGCTTCAAAACTATATTGTTTTGGCTATTGCTCTAATTGCAATTGCAATCGGTATGAAATTTGGAGGAAACGTTATTGGCAGTATTATATTCCGTCAAAAACGTGGAAAGGCAATTCGTTCTGCATTCACACTAGCTGCTCCTAGAGGCGAATTTTCAATTGTTATAATCAAAACTGGAGTTGATATTGGTGCTGTAAGTACATTTTTGTTCCCATTGATTGGTGTGATTTCTATTGTAACTGCATTTATCACGCCATTTATGATACGTGCCAGTGATAAGGTAATACCAATATTTGAAAAGAAAAATGTCTGATGAACTAAAAAAATTATCTGAACAAGTTCATGATGGTGTAACTACATTTGATTTTGAAGGAAAAGACGTTCCATGTATTATTTTAGAAGAAAGAAAGTATGATGAAATAATTTCTAAAGTTGCTGGAAAATCCCTTGCAATTAATACTGATCTTAACATATTGCAAGATGGGCTAGGTCATGTTTTTGTAGAAGTTATCTTAACATTTTCTCAAGATGGGATTGTTGAAAAACTTTTAATCAATGCAAATAAAGATTTATTCTTTTTTGAGTCTCTTGCAAAAACTTCAATGATTGCACTCTCCTCCCCAAAATCTACATATGGAAAAGATAATGTCTTTATGATTCAGCTACCCAAGCCTGAAAAAGCTGAAAATGCGTTAGAAATTATACAACGCGGGTTGGAACAAAATAATCAAAGATAGATGGTGCAGTTACCGGGATTTGAACCCGGGTCACGAACTTGGCAAGCTCGAATATTAACCAAACTGTACTATAACTGCAACAATCCTAAGGGATGAATTTGGATATTAAACTGTTTTTAACTAATGTAACGTAGTTAACTTATGGATGAAATACTGATGGAGAAAATTAAGCAAAAGATCCATGATACTATTTCAAACAAAGAGGAAATACAACAGCTAATTCAATTCCTATCTGATATTGATGATTCAAAATCATTTGCACTTGGTATTGTTGTTGGAAGACTATACAACGCATTTTATTATCAAACAAAAAGAATTCTAGGTCGTGAACCAACAGACATCGAATTTGCAGAATTTTTAGAATTTGTTAAAAGTAGAAAATCTGATTTAGAAAATTTATGGTGACATCTTTTTTTGCCAGTCAATTACTTTGATGTTTGGAGTTCCTGGTATTTTTACACATGCACTTCTGAGAGCTTCTTTTGCTTTTTCTAAATGTGGTGCATTAACATAAAATTCCATAATGCATTGATTACGTGCAACTCTAGCGCCTAAACTTGTAGCTTTGCCCCAAGCTCTTCTCATTCCTTCTGAAATTCTATCTGCACCTGCAGTTGCAACCATTTTATTTTCTCTTAGTAATACATGAGGATAAATTCTGAGTCTACCAAAATAACCTGTTTCTCCAGTAACTTCTTCGAGTTTTTTACTTGCTGATAATCTACATGATTCGATTGCCATATGTCTAATCTGGACTTTTTCGTTTACAAGTAATTGGACACAATAATCATAGTTTGCTCTTTTTCCTCCTTGAAATTTTGCAATTTTTATCTGTGGGTTGCCTTTGATGAAGTCTTTTCTACAGAATGGTTGCCCCTTTCCAACTCTATAATTAGCGCCATGCATGATAATTTCACCCTGAATGCCCATATTTTAACGGTTAGACAACCTTCATTCGTATCTCCAATGCTTATATGGAAAACCATCAACCTTCTCTCATTATGGAAGATACCCCTTTAGTGAAAGGTGAATTGGTCTCAGATCAAACTTGTATCATAGATAAAGAAATGATTCATGAACTTCAACTCAAAGGATTTGGTGAAATTGAAAAAGAAAAATTATTCTTAAAGTCATTTGAGTCTCTTTATCTGTTATATTCTGATAAATTGATTCTTCGTAAGGGTAAAAAGCAAATTAATTTTGATGATTTATTGAGTGTCTGCCAAAAAAATGATCCTGAAACTCTAACAAAATTTTTGATTTATCGAGATTTGAAAACTAGAGGATATGTTGTAAAAGATGGATTTGGATTTGGTTCTGATTTTAGAGTTTATGAACGAGGACAATTTGGTGAAAAAGGGGCAAAATTTCTAATTTTTGGTCTCAATGAAGGTCAGCAAGAGAAAATGGGCACCCTTCAGAAAAAAATTGAACAAATAACTCAGATGGGCAAAGAACCTGTAATTGCTGTTATTGAAAGACGTGGAGAAGTAATTTATTATAAAATTAACCGAATGAATTTTTATGAAAACAAAACAGGTCTAGAAGAACTATCTCAACTCTAAACTTCAAATACCCATTCAGGTGAATATTTCAAAAGATTGTTTCTTTCTGCATCCATAAAGTCATGAACTTGAACATACTGTGTCTTGTTTTCCCACAAGTCTTCAAAATCTTTAATCTTTCTATCTATTCGGGATTTATCATTCCATGATGTAAATACGTCTACTGATTCAAAATCTCTAATGTTGGTAGAAAGCGATGATGATGTTCCAGTAAATGCTACTGCATCTCCGGTTCCATCTTTGAATATGCCAATTCTTTCTGAAAACAAATTTGAAACCATTTCTGAATTTGTAATCGCTATTTTTAATTCAATTTGGCCATTATTTATGAAATCTTGTAGCTTTTGAATTTTAACATCTTTGATTAACTTTCCATCAAAACGTTTGGTGTATTTTTCATTGAAGAGTTTTGTTAGTAAGTTAAGATCTGATATTTTGAATCTATTGCCTGTAATCATTCTTAATCTTGCTTTACCTGAAGTAAAATTATCAAAACCAAATGCAATACCTGCTAGATTTCGTATTGATAAAAAGTCAACACATCTGTCGTACTCTGTACAGGTAGATAGACATGGAAAGAAAAATTCTGCAACTATATCATTTCTATCTGAACGATACTCTTCTTCAAACTTGATGTCTCGTAATCGCAATATTTTTTTAATATGATTTTGTTATTTAAACAAACAATTCTTTGCCAATTTTACTAATATTCAATGATTTGTTAGTTACTTGTGTCATTTTACTTATAAAGAAATCTTTGATCAAAAGATGGCATGTTTGATTTTATTGAGCAATTAAATTTTTGAAAGAATTTTTTTCTTTTTTTCTTGAAATTCTTTATTTGTAATTATTCCTGCTTTTTTTAATTCTGCAAGTTTTTCAATTAATTCTAGATGTTTGCGTGTTGGATTTTTGAAATCCTTTCCCATTTGAATGCCTGATTTTGTACCTTTTTTTAATTTATTACCTATATTGCTGCTCTTTTTGATAATTTTTCCACCGATGCTAACTCCCTTTTTCTTTGCTTGTCTAATAATTTCTTCAGATTTCTGTTTTGTCATTTCATTTACTAGGGTGTGCTTTTTTGCCATGTTGCTTAATTCACGTGTTTTTCTACGTGCAAGATGAGCGTGAAACTTTAGATCTTTGAGAATTTCATTCTTGGTTTTTCTTTTAAATCTCCTTGTATACTCTTCAATGACTAAAATTGGAAATGGACTAAACTCTACATCTAGATAATATTTTATGATTGTGTCATCAGGTAATGTCTTTAGATATTCTTTAATTGATTTTTCTGATTTTATTTCCATATTTTTAACTTGATGTAATCTCATAAAAAGATTCAAGTATATAATGAAATGATCGATAAAAATTATTTACGAATTTTTGAATATATTATTAATCCTGTAACTATCACGGTTCCAATAATAACTCCAATTAACCATTCTTGGGAAAACAACTCAAAATTTGTAATAATTACAATTCCAATTAAATTTGCAATTATCATTTATCAATGCAATAATTGTTAAATTCTTAGCCCATTATTATTCAATTTTATCTTTCTTTTTCATGTAAAGGTATTTTAAACTTGAAAATTGGATTTGTTTGCTCATAAATTGACCGTAGAAAATGAAAAAATTACTCGTTCAGCTTGGTTTGTCCTTGGAACCATTAGCTGCTTGGGGTTAATTGCAATGTATGCTGAAACGATGATCCTGCCAGCAATACCTACCCTTATCGAAGAATTTGACATGCCATATAGCACGTCCTCGTGGATTTTATCTTCATACATGATTGCAGGCGCAGTTGCAACCCCGATTGCTGGCAAGTTATCTGATGTGTATGGCAGAAAAAAAATATTGCTAATTGTAATGTCAATTTATTCTGCAGGAATCTTAGCAGGAGGATTTGCAGATAATTTACCATTTATGATTGCAGCAAGAGTAGCTCAGGGGGTGGGCATTTCTATGTTCCCAATCGCATTTGGAATAATTAGGGAAGTGTTGCCTGAAAAGAAATTAGCAGTTGGACAATCAATTTTTACTGCAACGTTTCCAGCTGGTGCTACATTAGGTTTGTTGATGGGTGCAAATATTATTCAAAATTATGGTTGGCATGCAACATTCTTTACAGTTTTTCCTATTGCTGTATTGCTTGGTTTATTCATATTGAAATTCATTCATGTAAAATCACTATCAAATATTTCAGAAAATAAAATTTCTTTAGACATCAAAGGTTCCATCTTTCTTGCCATTACAATAATTTCATTTCTAGTTGGTATCTCTTACTTGGAAAACAACACAGGAGATGTTTTTGAATCCATTGTATTTTTTGCTATAACCGTTATATCCTTAATAATATTTATCGCAATAGAGAAAAAAGTAAAATCCCCCTTAATTGATATAAAACTCTTGAAAAATAAAATGCTACTTTTTGGAATGTTGATTTTGCTTATTGCAGGATTATGCACTTTCATGGTGTATCAAACAATTCCAATTATGATACAAAGCCCACAACCATTAGGTTTTGGAGGTTCAGAACTAACAACTGCAACAGTTCAGATGCCATTTATGGTAATTTTTCTAGTTGGTAGTATCTTGTCAGGTTTTGCACTAGAGAGGATTGGAAACAAGAGACTCACAGTAATTGGAACAGTGGTGGGTACTGTTGGATTCTTTAGTCTTTTGATATTCCATTCTACAGATTACATGGTAACAGTTACTCTAGCGATAATTGCTGCAGGGTTGTCCCTTGCATTTATTGGTGGATTTAACATTGTTTTGTTATCTACTCCAATTCAGTTTGCAGGAATAGCACTTGGCATGACATTACTTTTTAATTTGATTGGTCAATCCATTGGGCCTTCTATTGCAGGAATGTTTCAGCAAATGCATCGAGGTACAATAGAGGGAGTTTCAGGTAGCTTTCCAACCCATGAAGCATACACTATGATTTTTGTTACAGCATTTGCAATATCACTTGTATCTGTTGGTTTTGCCATTACGCTAAACCGAAAAATTACTGCATAAATCGAACCTAAAATTAATGAATTATCAAAAATTAAATGCTCCCGTCGGGATTTGAACCCGAGATCACTGCCTTGAGAGGGCAGTATGCTTAGCCGGACTACACCACAGGAGCTTGTTCCAAAACAATCTCAATCTCAATTTAAAGGAAATGTTTTGACAATGAGTCTTTGGTAAAAATTAGTAAGTACGTTGCTTTATACAAAATTCTAAATTAATAATTTTATGGACTTGAAAAAATTTATTGAAGAACAATCTTTGGCGACTTTCCCTGTTGGTCTTGGAGGATGTAGAGCAATTAATTCATTTTTTGATTCTTGCGACTATGATATTACAATATTTGATAATAAATCTGAGACAGAAAAAATTATCTCATATGATAATAACTTTATAAAAATTCATCATGGTTCATTAAATGAAACCAAGTCTAATATTCTTGTAAAATACGATGGAATGCAAATTATTCATGATGAATCATGGGAACTTCGAATGTTTCTATCAAAAATAAAAGAGAAACGTTCTATTCTTTACAAAGATAATGCAAAAAATTGTCTGTTTAATTCTCTTTTTTGTTGTGAAAAAACCAAAGAAGGAATTAACACTTCAAATGTATTTTCGTCTTGTTGGCAAATTTGTGCATCTTATTTTTTGGCCGATGCAATTTATTCTCTAAATCTATCTGCTCCAAACCCAACTCACATGTTGGATACGATGCGAAAATTCAAGAAAAATCAAATAAATGAGCACATTTCAATTATAAATCAAACTATTGGAATTGAAAGAGCCACTATTCCACTTTTAGAAAGAATGATCAAATCAACTCTCGGTTTTTCTGATAAAATAGAACAAAATAATCATTCAAAAATAATTCAACAAAAATCAGACTATTTCATAAAAAACTCGATGCTTTCAGATTGCTATTTTTATTTGGGATATGTGAATAGGGATAATTTTGAAAAGATCAAAGACAAAATAGACCACCAGCCAGATCTAATCCACATACTCCGAGTAGCCTTTGATATTGAAGCTGACTCTAATCTGCTTGAACAACAGGCAAAACTCATTCAAAAATCATGCAATACTGTTCTGAGCCTTGTCTCTAGTGCGTAATTTTCTATAATCCTGTACTAACATTTTAAAATAAGTAATTACATTGCGTATCTATGACAGATCAAGCATGTGGATGCGAAGCAGACAGCGGCGATCCAACTTACTCATGTGATTGTGATATGCAAGGTCATTGTATATGCAGCGCAGATTGCAAATGTAAAACTGACGTTTGTAAAGAAGCAGTCAAACAACTGTAAATCAAAGTTGTTTTAATTTTATTTTTTCTTTTTAATTATTCTTCTTCTTCAATTCCCCAAGATTTTACTAATTCCTTTTGGAATTTGTCGGATTGTTTTTCATCTAATGAAAATCCACAATTTTTATGAGTTGGAACTACAGTCATTCCGTCAAGCTTAAACTCTACTTCATACAAGTGAACTTTTGAGCATTCACACATTCTGTAAATTCTTGATTTTTCCTCTATATTTGCTTATTTGAATAACGTTTAACTATCCGTAACGCTCATTTTTTTGTGAAATGAAGGCATTGTTTTTAGTTTTAGCTATTTCTTCAATTATGATTTTAGGTTCATATTCAATTCCAACTGCAATGGCTCAAGTTCAAGCAGGTGGTGTTGAACTTCCAGGTGATCCAACATGGTTTGCAGGAGAGGGTCTCAAAAAAGGTGATTTCTTTTCATATTCTTTATGTCATGTAAATTATCGTGAATGCGTTCCTTTTGAAATGGATTTATGGATTAAAGGTGATGTAAAAACTGGAAGTGAAGACAAGTGGCTTGTTGATGTTGTAGTTTATGATGGAAATAAAATAATTAAAGGAAATATGGAAATTGGAAAACTAGCTCCTGAACCATCTGGAGGAACTGACAATCTTTTGGTGTATAGAAGTGCATTCAAATCTTCTATTGTATGGTTATCTGCTTTTGCAAATGGATATGATGTAGGTGGTGATAAAGGACCAAAAAAATTCTCTGCTAAATCTTGGGGAAAAATTGGAAACATTGGTGGTGAACAAATAATCCCACTTGCTATTGAAAAAGTAACTGTAAGAGCTGGAACATTTGATACTGTTGATATCTCATGGAAGACCGGCGGTGTTAGAAGCCATGTTTATGTTGTTGATAATTTCCCATTTCCAGTAAAAGCTCATACATATACTCATGTATCTTCTGGAATCCCACCTACAGAATATGAGTTTGAATTACTAGAATACAAACAAAATATTGTTAATGATCCATTTGCAAATGTTTCTTCTACTGACAATATTTCTGATTTTAAAGGATGTCCAAGTACTGATGCTTTAAACAAGTCAGTAAAGAAACCAACCAAAAATTTTGAATATCAAATCCATGCTTACTATAGTCCAGATTTCCCAGTTGAGGGATGTCCAATGAAATGGCAATTAAATTTCCTTAGTAAATTTCATGACACTGAATTTTTGAATCAAGTTCAGTTTGATCTTATGGTTGTAGATGACAAATTTACTTTACCACCATTACGTTCTGTTGCACAAGATCAGGGATATGATTATCTATATTCACCATCTGGTCAAGCCACTATTGACATGACTGTTAATCATAAACCTGGTATTGCTCATTTTGTTGTTTATGTATATGGATTATCCCCACAGGGAATAGTTCCATCAAACCCAATTGATTATCTTGTAATTGATCTTCCAATATCTGCAAAGACTGGTGGTTCCACTACCTCAAACATCCCATCTTGGATTAAAAATACCGCTGGATGGTGGGCTGATGGCTCAATTGATGACAACTCCTTTGTTCAAGGAATCCAGTTTTTGATCAAAGAGAACATAATTAAAATTCCACCAACATCCCAAGGCACCAGTTCTACTGCTAAACAAATTCCATCTTGGATTAAAAATAATGCTGGATGGTGGGCTGATGGCTCAATTGACGATAAATCCTTTATCGAAGGACTCCAATTTTTGATCAAAGAAGGAATTATGAAAGTTCCTCGAGCAGCTTCAACTTCTAGTTCAAGTAGCTCTGGTCCTGCATCATGGCTTGATTAAAAATACTATTTTCATGTACATTCAAATTGTTTGATTTTCAAGTTGATTAAATGACAGGGTTATTCAGTTATCCGAAACGACATCTAAAAAAATTAGTTAAAAACGGAGATTATTCAGAGGCACTTGAATTTGGAAAGAGTTTGGAGGAAAAATTTTCAAATGATCCTGATTATATGTTTATGATGGGGAGCATCTATTTTATTTTAGAAGACGCAAAAAGAGCAATTCCGTATTTTGAAAAAGCAGCTCAAATGGCTCCCGACGATGTAGAGACTTTGACTCTAAAAACAAATGTTCATCTTGCATTACAACAAAAAGATGAAGCAATTGATTGTTGCAAAAGAATCATAAAACTGCAACCAGAAAACTATGAAGCACACGGTCTGCTTGAAAAGTTAGAATCTCTTTAAAGCATTTAATCTGTTTTATTTTTCATCTCATATGCATTTTCTAATAACCAATCACAAAACTTTGTAACGTTTTGATCAAATTCAGTCCAGATGTGAACTGAATGAGGCAAAATGTCAATCTTCCAGTTATCTGTAAACACTCTGACTCCTTCTTTGTTATCATACATGTAAGCGTCTTGAACTTTAATATCTCCTAAAACTTCTTTTGCCTTTTCTTTAATTAATTCTCGGTTAATTGGAAATCTCTTTTTATCATAATCTACAATCAAGCTAAGATCTCTTTTTCCATACATCTCAAACTCTTCGATTCTTCCTTCTTTTGGAAAATTAACGACTAGTTTGATATTGTATTTTTTGCCAACTTCCTTGCCAATCTCTACTATTCTTGCATATGCCATGCCTGGATTTTTCTTTAACATGAAGCGAATTTGTGGTAGATTTGATTTTAGCTGTTGTTGAAGATCTGTTACTATTTCTGTGAATAACATGATATTATTAATTTGAAACCGGTTATATTCATTAATCTTGTGACCTGATTAGTTTTTTTAGATGTAAAAATAATTGTCATTATGGCAATGCCGATGGATTATAACGGTGTACGAATCGATGATGGTTCTGAAAGAACAGATAATGTTAATGACTACAAAATAACTTGCATGGATTTTATCAAAGAAATATCTCATGATTATGAAGCATGGGTTGATTATTACAAACTTCCAGAAGATGAAGACAAAATTAGACGAAATGGAATTCGCTCAACTATAGAAAGAACAAATGACTGGATTGCTAAAGTTGCCCAAACAATCAAAGCAGTTGATGTTGTTATGAATGATGGAATTCAAAAGATGGCAGAATCTACAGCAGGAAAACCATTAGAGTTTGGTGTTTTTGTAAATGGTAAATCAAGTTACACCATGGCAAAACCTGGAATTATAGATGTAAATGTAAAATCAAGCGGCAGGCAGGGAAGAAAGACAAAGCTAGGTTTTCATTTTAAAGATGATAGATTTAGAATTGAATCTACATGTGGTGCATTTTTAGATGAATCTGATTTGCCAACAAAAGAATTTGATCTAATGGATATTCATCTAAAACTACATGCAGAAAATGCAAAACAACGTGATGTCATATCATTTACTGTTACTGTTAGTGAAATGGAAAATGATGCAGAGTTTGAACGAAGGGGATTAACCACTATTGTTCATATAGTGTAATCTCTATTGCAACTCTTTTTTCTTCCGCTCTTTTTTCACCGGGATATTTTAACTGAGAAATCTTTTTCTCTAGTTTTTCGTCTTCAACTACTTTTGCCTTGCCCGTATACCTCGAATTGCCATATTCTATGATTACATCTGGATTTGTCATGGCATTTTTGAACCAGTCTCCATCTGGTCTATGTCTTGAAAAATAGATTTTTTCATTATACTTTACAGCACGAAGCATTACTGAATGTATTTTGCCTGTCTTTCTGCCTTTTGTGCTTAATACTGCACGAAATACTTGGCTCATTACCATTAGGCAATACTTCTGTCAAGTAATTTAACCTCATTGCTAGAAAATTATGATATTTGGTATGATAAGCAAATCTGACTACAGTAACTCATGTCAGTTAAACTCGAAGATATGCCTGAAAATACAGCCACAGCCGATGACTTTGTTGGAAAAAAAGTCATAGACAGAGAAGGAATCTCTTATGGCAAAGTCAAACATATTCACATTAATCAAAAAACTCTAATCGTTTCAGGAGTTACCATTCATCAAGGATTTAACAAAGACTATTTCCTTGGTGCTGATTACATTGATAAATTCACAGAGGAAACTTTACTGCTTGGTAGACCTCCAATTAGAACTGGAATTCCAGCAGTTGACATTGATGGTCATAAAATAGGCAAAGTAAAACGATTACACAAAAACCCTGATACTCACGAACTAGAGTCTATTGAAATCGGAGATGGCATATTGCACTCAAAAATAATCTCTAAATCTGAAATTTGGGGAATTGGCGAAAAACTTATTCTTAAAGTAACAAAAGAAGGATACAAAAAATTAGAATAATCTATTTTAAGAATTCTTTAGTTATGGTTTTTTATTGCAATTAAGACAGATAGGAATTCCTTTATCCAATGTAATCTCGACATTTGATGTGTGACACTTTTGACAGAGCCCTTTCATGTTGTGACTGACTAAAATGACCTTTAAATTTTTTGTGAGATAATTAACACTTAACAATTTATAATTGTAATAATCGATCAGAATATGTACTCAGTAGAGACTAGATCTCTTTCAAAAACTTTTGGTACTGTAAAAGCTGTAAATGATATCTCTTTTGCAGTTGAATCTGGTGAAATATTTGGATTTCTTGGTCCTAACGGTGCAGGTAAAAGTACTACAATTATGATACTTACCACGTTACTCAAACCAACATCTGGCCAAGCTCTTGTTTCTGGATTTGATGTAATGACACATGCAAAACAAGTTCGTCAAAGTATAGGATATGTACAACAAGAATCTACTGTTGATGAATATCTATCAGGAAGAGAAAACTTGCTATTGCAAGCAAGACTCAATCATATCCCAAAAGATCAAATCAATAAAAGAATTGATGAAATTTTGGAATTAATTGAATTAACTGATAAGCAAAATGATTCTGTAGTTACTTATTCTGGTGGCATGAGAAAGAGATTGGATATTGCAGGTGGATTATTGCATCATCCCAAAATATTATTTTTAGACGAGCCTACGGTGGGCTTGGATATTCAAACACGTAGAAAGATTTGGGAATACATAAAAAAAATACATCAGGAATTCAATATGACTATTTTTCTTACAACTCACTACATGGAAGAAGCTGATCAACTATGTGATAGAATTGGAATTATTGATCACGGACAGATTCAAATCATTGATACTCCAGAAAATATGAAAAATGCCATGGGTAATGAAGTGATATCTTTAAAATTTGAAAGCAAGAATTCTGATGATTTTTTATCACAACTGCATAAAATTGAATATGTTAAAAAGATAAACAAAGATAATGACAAGTTAACAATTTTTACATCAAATGGAACACAAGTAATTCCTGAAATTTTTAAAATCTCATCCACACTTGAAATTAAAATTATTTCCATCTCGTTGACTCAGCCAACTTTGGATGATGTCTTTATCTCTTACACCGGTCGGGAAATGCGAGATGATGATGCAGGATTTAATCGAAAGCGTGAACATGCAAAGATGAAGAGGTTACGTGCATGAATTCTCTGATGTATGATACTTATACTGTATTTTGGAGAGAGATGAAAAGATACAAAAAATCTCGTAGTGGAGTTTTAATTCGATTAATTCAACCTGCAATCTGGATTATTGTAATTGGTAACACTTTTTCTGGAACTCAACCCTTGATTCAATCTGTTGGATTTGAAGGAGAATACATTGAATTTATGGCGCCAGGTGTGATAATACTCACTGCAATTTTTACGAGTATTTTTGGTGGAGTCAATACATTGTGGGATAGACGGTATGGATTTATGAACAAGGCATTAACATCTCCAATTTCACGTTCCTCTATTGCATTGGGAAAAATGTCGGCAATCTCTTTAATCTCTGCAATGCAATCTAGTCTAATTATAGGAATTGCTTTGGCAATCGGTGTAAATTTTCCAAATCTGTTAATGATTGCACCAATAATGGCAATTGTGATATTATTTTCTCTTGGTTTTTCTGGAATTTCTGTTATCGTTGCTGCAACTGCAAAGTCTCAAGAGACTTTTTGGGGAGTGATTAATTTTCTTGGAATGCCTTTATTCATGTTGAGTCCAGCCCTTTTTCCACTAGAGTTACTCCCTGATTGGTTGGCAACTATAGCAAAATTCAATCCTGTAACCTACACCGTTTTACTTGTTCGAGAGATGATGACTGGGGTTTCTGAAGGAGGAATTTCTGCATTCTTAAGTATTGGAGTAATTGCTGTATTTGTTTTAGTAATGATTGGTTTGGCAAGCTATGTCTTTACACGAGAAGTCAACAAACCATTTTAGCATAATTTAATCATATAAAAATAAACATATGATTTCTATATAGTCCATGGAGTGATATTGTTTTTTCGTAATCTATTATTGTCATTGCTAAATAAATTACGAAATATGATACTTCAATGATAACAAAGAAAACATCATTGCTTATGATCGCAACTATAGTTGCTATTATGGCACCACTAAGTGCAAATGCCGCAACAGCCCCCGATGTTCCTAGTTCTGATAAGACATACAATCTTAATGGAGCAGGTGCAACATTTCCATTTCCTTTGATTGATTTATGGAGAGTTGAATATCACAATGATTTTGACAACGTGAACCTAAACTATCAGTCAATTGGCAGTGGAGGTGGAGTAAAGCAACACATTGAGAAGACTGTGAATTTTGCAGCATCTGATGCACCATTGACTTCTAGTGAGAGAGAATTAGCTCCAAAAACACTCCATATCCCTGAAACTATTGGAGGAGTTACAGTGGTATACAATATTCCTGAAATACCAAATAGCGGATTGAAATTAACTGGAAAGATAATTTCAGATATCTTTATGGGAAAGATTACTAAATGGAATGATCCTGCCATTAAAAATATTAACCCTGAACTTAATCTTCCTGGAAAAGAAATTTTGGTTGCACATCGTTCAGATGGATCTGGAACAACATTTGTGTTTACTGACTATCTTTCAAAAATTGATCCTGATGGTTGGGATAAACAAGTTGGAAAAGGAAAATCTGTTCCTTGGCCAACAGGTTTAGCTGCTGCAGGAAATGAAGGAGTTTCAGGAATAGTAAAATCCACAAAGTATTCTATAGGTTATGTTGAGTTAGCATATGCATTCCAAACTGGAATGTCTTTTGCACACATTCAAAACGGTGACAAAACTAATTTCGTTGAACCAACTATAGATACTATCAGTAATGCCGCAGCCGGAATCATATCTAAACTTCCAGCAGCAGAAGCAGATTGGTCTGCAGTATCTATTGTGAATGCACCTGGACCTAACTCATATCCTATTGCAAGTTTCTCATATCTTCTTGTGTATGAAGATCTAGCAAAAGTGACAAAGAGTAAAGATGAAGCAAAAGCTATAATCCACATGATTCATTGGATGATAACTGATGGACAGCAATTTTCATCTAGTCTATTGTATGCTCCTCTACCTACCCAAGTTATAGATTTGGATAAAAAAGGACTATCGCGTGTTACATATGACGGTGAAGTTCTTTGGAATGGAGGTTCTGCAAAACCAAGTTCAAAACTTCCAGATTGGATTAGAAACAATGCAAAGTGGTGGGCAGATGGCTTGATCACAGACGATGACTACATCAAAGGACTACAATATCTTATTTCAGAAGGTATTCTCAAAATCTAATTTTTTTCTTTTTTTGTAATTATATTTTCATGTTTTTATTTTGATAATTATTTTTAAAATTATATTTTTAAGATTTAATATTAACATCTCAAATTTTTTTATTTCTGTTTTTGTTCTATATAGTATTACGACAACTATCTATCATTATGTTCTATATGTAGAAAATGTTGATCTGGTTTATACTCTCTGATTAATTTATTTCATCAATGAATACAAAAAACGCAATAGCTATGACGACATTAAGTGTAATTGCAATATTTGCAATTATGTCAATAACCGTTTCAGCAAATGAAGCATTTGCTGTATCTATAACCAATTATAAAATGGTTGAAGACACATATGCCAAAGTAACGTTCACATTTAGAGATGGAGTAGAAGAAACTTATTTTCCAGTCTTTAAAATGACCACATCTTATGTTGCAAACTCTGCTGCTGAATTCCAATTACAAGGAATTGTTGGGGACTATCCACTTCTCAATGAAGCTATGGATCAAGAATATGATTTCAGATTAGCTCCGGCTGAAACTCAATATAACTATAAAAAATTCATAGTTGATGTTGATTTAGTAAAAGGAGGAGTAGTTCAAAAAAATCTTCATTATGTTGATTGTAAAGTGAGTGGCTCAACTACTGACACTGTATTGGATAATGCAGAAGGCTATACAACAACAAAAACTGGATTTGCAATCATTAATGTGATTGACTTTGATTGTATGGGAGTAGTGCAGAAAACATACGCAAACGAGTATGACAGAAACGTGTATTCACAAAACAACCTTGTTGATTATGGGAAACATTCCCAAAAATTAGCTGAAGACGTTCATTCTTATGCAACATTTTATTTTAATGATGGTGCTGAACGAATAGATTTTCCAGTCTTTAAACTAAATACTGGATTTGACGAAAAATCAAAGGACCGTCCAAGCTTTACAGTTCAAGGAATTGTGAAACCTCATAAGCTGTTAGATAATGCAATTGAAAAAGCAAAAAAAGTTGCAGGTCAGCCATCATTATACAATGATGACTTTCAAGTCAATGTAGATTTTGCAAATGATTCTAAGACATTTAGAACGCTCAAATATTCTGATTGTCGAATAGAGGAATACAAAGTAGATACATTATTTGATAAAGAAGAGGGTTACACTGGAAAAAGTGGGTTTGCAATTGTTGAAGACATAACTGTAACATGTGCTGGATTAACTACAAAAAATTATCCAAGTGAAAACACTGTACAATCCAATCCCTATATGATGGGTGGAATGACTCAGGCATTTACTACGATAATTTTACCACATGGTGAAAAGGAAACTCTCAATTTTCCATTCTTCAAACAAACATCTTCCACCGTTACAAAGGTTAGCCAAAAAATAAGCCGATTGACACCTTCGTTCCAACTGCAAGGTGTTGTTGGTGATACTCCAGTTTTGTACAAAGCTGTAGATCTAATAAGAACACGTGGGCCTGCAGGTACAGACTATCAAGGTTTGTTTTCAGTGGTTGTGGATATAGTGCACAACGGCAAATTGGTCAAAACATACAACTATGATCAATGTCGTGTAGCAAGCTATGATGTAGATACTTCTTTTAATGCTGAAGAAGGATATGTGGGTGCAAATGGATTTGCCTTAGTTGGCACTTACAACTTTGAATGTACTGGATATCATCCATCAAATCCATCTTTTGAAGCAATGAATGTATCTGAAAAAGCACAGAATCAAAGCACCAGTGATCTAAGAAATACAGATTCATGGCGAATTGGATTTACTGTGAAACAATAAATCTTCTCCATTCTTTTTATTTTTTATTAAACAGTTTGTATTTGTTCTATTCTTTAGAAATGATACTTTGAATGTTCTCATCGATTGCAATTTCTGCAATATCTCCCGAATATTCTACAATTCTTCTCAAGTCTTCTAAAACAAATTTAATTACTGTGGAATTTTTTTCAGCATCTTTGATTTTTGCCATTATCTCTTTTTCCTCATTAATCACTTGACTTATGCTCTCTGTGACATTTTCCCCTTTTTGAAAATCATGATTTTGAACCGCAGTAATTGCATCTTCAAAAACTTGTAGGGCTTTTTCAGATAATTTTTTAATTTTAATTATAATTTTTGAATCAATTTCATCTTCGACAAATTTAATTCTCTTTGCAATTAGACTTGCGTGATCTCCTATTCTTTCTATTTTGCTTACTATGGTTCTATATTCAAGACAGTTTGATGGTCGTTTTAATCCCATATCCTCAAGTACGCTTTGATTTTCAACTGCCAAGACTAAATTTCGTCGCATGTATAGCCCAAATCTATCGACCTCGTCATCCATATTGACAATTTCATCTGCATGTGGAATGTCCATTTCTTCTAATGCTTCTATTGATTCTTTTATCATGTTGGTTGCCATTAGATACATTCTTTTTAATGCAGATTCAAATGATAATTCTGGCAATCTAGTTAAAATCTGAATAGTTATTGCATCGGAACTGGATTCCACAATCTCTGTACCTATCATAGATGAATGAACTAGATCACGTACGCTTCTGGAATGTTCTGTAGGAATCTTCATTCCTTTGGTCTTTATCCGAATAGTTTTGTATCCTGCAAGATATGCTGCAATAATTTTTCGTTTAACTGATTCTCCTGAATCCTTTTGACTGGAGTTTATGATCGCTATAGTCTCATTTTTATCATTACTATGTTCTCTTGGAAATAGTGTTAATGATTCATTTGAGTTTTTTACTACAGTCACATTTTCCCCAACTTTAATTTTTAATTCCTCGACCCATTCTTTTGGTAATGATATTATGTATGTGGAACCTCCACTCAACTGTATTTTCCTTGTCTGTTTGGTGTTTTCAGTTATTTTCACTGCTTGTATTATTGAATTTTTCCTAATTACAATTTAGTTTACGAACTATATAGAATTATGATCATCCTGTAAAGTATGGTGATATGTTAGATATGTAAATTTTACATCAAAACAGCGTGAGTAAAGTAAATCTGAATTTAAAAAAAAGAAAAGTGATCTCAGATAAAATATTCAAGATCGGAGCTACAGCTGCTGGAACGTATGTTTTGGTAGTAGTGGTATTAATTGCATTCCAACTAGTCTCAGAATCTTATCCTGTTTGGGAAGAGGAAGGGTTATCATTTATTACAAAAACTGATTGGAACGCAGTTGAGGGAAGAGAATCATTTGGTGCTTTGCCATATATTTTGGGCACTCTGACCACATCCGCAATTGCAATGATGATAGGGGTTCCTCTAAGTATTGGAATTGCAATGTTTATTTCAGATGCACCACCAAAAATTGGTGCGCCATTAGGATTTTTAGTAGAACTTTTAGCTGCAGTTCCCAGTGTAATTTATGGTCTATGGGGGTTATTTGTTTTTAGAATATATTTTAGAGATTGGTTTGAAACTCCAATACATGATGCGTTTGGAGATAATATTTGGTTATTTTCTGGTAATCCATATGGATTGGACATTCTAACTGCAAGTGTTATACTTGCAATCATGATAATCCCAACTGTTTCAGCAGTATCTCGTGAAATAATGAAGGCAGTTCCTCAACAACAAAAAGAAGCAGCTTACATGCTTGGTGCAACAAAATGGGAGATGTTCAAACTTGCAATATTTCCATATTCAAAAACAGGTCTGATAGGAGCTTCTATCTTGGGTCTTGGCAGAGCTGTAGGTGAAACAATGGCAGTCACAATGCTGATTGGAAACGCAACTGGAATTGGTGCAATCCCTTCATCGCTATTTGGTCCGAGTCAAACCATGTCAAGTATTATTGCAAATGAATTCGTTGAAGCATCACCTGCGTCTATTCACATGCCTGCACTAATTGGGATTGGATTAATTCTTCTATTAATTGCAATTGTGATTAATGTCATTGCACATTTGCTTGTGACAAAAATGCTCAAAATAAAAGAAGGTGCAATAAATAATTGAGTTCAATTCAAAATAGAAGACAAGAGTATCGTTCTTTATTCAAACAAAATGTTGCAAAAAGATTACTTGTAGATAAGATTGTACGAATAATTGTTTTTTCATGTGTAATCATTGCAATTATTCCGTTAGGCAGTATCTTAGTTGAGGTATTCAAAAATGGAATAACTGCAATTAGTATTGAATTTTTAACTGAAACTCCTGGCTCTGTGGGTTCTGGAGAAGGAGGCATTGGACCTGCAATTCAAGGAACTCTGATAATTATAGGGCTGTCTAGTTTGATTGGGGTTCCAATTGGTGTAATGTCTGGAATTTTTCTTTCTGAATATGGTGACAACAAGCTCGCAAGATCGGTTCGATTCTTCAATGACGTCTTTATGGAGTTTCCATCGATTATTCTTGGAATCTTTGCATTTTTGATAATTGTTTTAGTTCTTGGTCATTTCTCAGTTTGGGCTGGAGCATTTGCCCTGTCTTTGATTATGTTTCCTATTGTTGCAAGAACTACTGAAGAATCCTTGAAGATGGTACCTACAACTTACCGTGAAGCTGGAACTGCATTGGGACTTACAAAATGGATTATCACATTTAGAATTGTAATTTCTGCTGCAAAAAGTGGAATGGTTACTGGAATTTTATTATCTGTATCTAGAATCGGTGGTGAGACAGCTCCATTAATTATGACAATTCTTGGAAGCAGCCAATTCTTTAGCAGTATGGATACTCCGATGGATGCTTTACCTTTGAGAATATGGCGGCTTTCTTTGTTGCCTTATGATAGTGCTCAACTTCAGGGATGGGGGGCTGCATTAGTTTTGATCATGATCATACTTGGAATTAATTTGGGAGTCAGATACTATTTTGCAAATAAAAAAAATACTTTCTTTAGAAATTTGATTAAACAAAGGAAAAATGTTATAAAATGACCACCTTGAGTACAAAACCAACTGATATGACGACATCTCATCTTACTAATATCGACTCGAAACCTATTGAATCGAAATACAAAATGATCGCAGAAAACGTTACAGTAAGTTATGACGGTATAGAAGCAGTGAAAAATGTCACAATGAAATTCAAAGAAAAATCTGTTACCGCATTGATTGGTCCATCTGGTTGTGGAAAAACTACGTTTCTTAGGTGTTTAAACAGAATGCACGATATGACAAAAAATGCTAAAGTTACCGGTAAAGTCATGATTGATGATATTGATCTTTATTCAAAAGATATTGATCCAATTTATCATAGAAGAAAAGTTGGAATGGTTTTCCAAAAACCAAACCCATTTCCAACAATGTCTATTTTTGATAATGTAACTGCAGGACTTCGACTAAATGGAATTCGCGATAAACGAATTCTAGATGAAATCGTTGAGGATTCTTTGAAGATGGCTTATCTGTGGGATGAAGTAAAAAATGATCTAAAAAAATCTGCAATTGAATTATCTGGTGGACAACAGCAACGTCTCTGTATTGCTCGGGCACTTGCAATACAACCTGAAGTGCTATTGATGGATGAACCAGCATCAGCACTTGACCCAATCGCCACTCAAAAAATTGAAGAAACAATTACAGAATTAAAAAAAGATTATGCTATTATCATTGTAACTCATAATATGCAACAAGCAATACGTGTTTCCGATTATACTGGATTCATGTATCTAGGTGACCTAATAGAATTTCGTGAAACAAAGAAACTATTTACAGATCCTAAAGACGAACTAACCGCAAAATATGTGCAAGGACATTTTGGTTAAATGACTCGTTTAATAGATCCATCGTTGCATAAGCTGTCATTTATCATGTCTGAAATGGGAGATATGGTAATTGAATCCATTTCTTTGGCTATTGATTCGTATCTGACAGGGACAAATACAAAAGATCAAGTTCTCAAATTATCTGATTCTATACGTGTAAAATACTATGAAGTAGAAGATCTCACATTTGATATGCTATTAAAATATCAACCTGTTGCAGATGACTTTAGATTAATTCGTTCATCCACAGAAATTTCATACGCATTTTCTAGATTTGGAAGGTATGCTTATGATATCACTCTTGTTCGTGATTTGTTTGGTGATGTATCTGAATGCACTAATGCATCACTTGTTGAATCTACAAAAAAAGTAAAACACATGATCAAAGAAGCTGTTTTATCCTTTGCTGAATTGGATATACGAAAAGCTATTGAAATTAGAGAAGATGAAAAATTCATTGATCGAATTTATCGTGAAAGATTACCAAAACTCATAGAATCTACTAATACTAGATGTGCTCTTGCTGAAGCCCTTTTGTTAAGATATTTAGAACGAATTGGTGATCATGCGGTATTTATGAGTGATGCAATTAATTATATTGTTACTGGCAAACACCGCCCAACCGATGAAAGAATTGCTTCACATACAAAAACTGAACAAAATTAACGATCATATTTTAATTATTTTTTAATATGTATTAACTCGTGAAAGTATTCGTAGATCTAAAAATTTACTCATTATCTAGATAACAGTTTTAACATCCATATCTTTACATTGAATTCATGGGACATATGTTTTCATGGATAAAATCAAATGATAAAGAAATTTTATTGATTCTTGATAATTTAGCTAAAAAAGCAGTTGAAACTGCTGAAGCACTAGTTGTTTTATTTTCAGATCTTAGTAATGTGGAACAACATGCAAAAATCAAACGACTTGAAAACGAAGCTGATGTTCTTACTCGTGATATTTTTTCTGAATTAAATAAAACATTCATCACTCCTCTAGATCGTGAGGATATGCAAAGAATAGCCTCAAAAATAGACGATGTGATTGATTTCATGGATGGAATTTCTGCAAGAACCCATAGTTACAAAATCACTACGACCCCTCCATATGCTTTAGAAATGGCAAGAGAATTGGTTAACGCAACAAAAGAAGTTCAATATATTGTATCAAAATTAAACAATATTAAAAATGCTCAAGATATGATATTGCATTGCAGAACTACAAGTAAAATCGAACATACTGTAGATGACTTGTATCGACAATCTATTGAAAAACTTTTTGAAAGTGATGACGCAATTCACATAATAAAACTAAAAGATATTTACGAAACAATGGAAACTGCATCTGATAGATGTGTTGATGTTGCAGACGTTATTGAAGATATAGTTCTAAAATACACTTAGTGATATTATGTATGAATTAGCTATAGGTGCAATAATAGCAGCATTAATTTTTGATTTTGTAAATGGTTTTAATGATGCTGCAAATTCTGTAGCTACTGTTATTGGTACTAGAGTTTTAAAACCAATACACGCCGTTTTGTTATCTGCAATTGCAAATTTTGCAGGACCATTTATTTTTGGAGTTGCAGTAGCTATGACAATATCTAAGGGAATAATCAATCCTGATGATGTTACTATCTACATGATTCTTGGGGGATTATCTGCAGCTATTACTTGGGGTGCTGTTTGCACTCACTTTGGTTTACCCATTTCAAATAGTCACTCTTTGATTGGAGGATTGATAGGGGCTGGAATTGCAGGAGTGGGAATTGAAAACTTGATTTTAGATGGACTCACTAAAACACTGACTGGAATTATAGTATCTCCTCTAGGGGGTATGGCAATAGGATTTCTTTTTGCTGGAATAATTATTACAGTATTTGCATCAAAACCTCCTCAAAAAGTAAATTACTCATTTGGAAAATTACAACTAATATCATCAGCATGGTTTGCATTAACCCATGGTGCAAACGATGGGCAAAAAGTAATGGGTATAATAGTTTTAATTTTATTCTCTGAGGGATTACTAACTGATGTTACTGATGTTCCAATATGGGTAATACTTGCAGCCGCATCAGCCATTGCCCTTGGAACGTTCTTTGGTGGCTACAAAGTAATCAAGACGCTAGGCATGAAAATTGCTAGGTTGAGACCTTATCAGGGCTTTGCAGCAGAAACGGGTGGTGGAATCGTGTTAGCAATATTTGCCTTTCTTGGAATACCTGCTAGCACAACTCATGCTATTACTGGCTCTATTATGGGTGCAGGTGCAGTTAGGAGAAGACGTGCAGTACGTTGGGGAGTTGGAAAAAGAATTGTCTTTGCTTGGTTGATTACTATTCCTGGTGCAGCTGCGATTGCATATGTGGTTACAATGATTATTCAGTATTTTGTACAGTGATGAAAAAGATTCTTTTTGTTTGTGTTGAAAATGCTGGAAGAAGCCAAATGGCTGAAGCGTTTTTTAAAAAATTCATGCCAAAAGGCTTTGAAGTTATTAGTGCAGGAACAAAACCTAGTGATAAAGTAAATCCAATTGTTTTGCAAGCAATGAACGAAATTGGAATTGATATGAAAAATCAAACTCCAAAAACTATCTCACAACAGATAATATCTGAATCTGAAAAAGCTGTAAACATGGGGTGTATAGACCAAGAATCATGTCCCGCATTATTTCTTAAAGATGTTCTTGATTGGCAAATCCCTGATCCTAAAGGAAAACCAATTGAACAAGTAAGAGAAATTCGTGATCAAATTAGATCAAATGTGATAGATTTGATCAAATCTCTTGAGGAAAAATAAAATGGCTTATTCTAACTTGCAAATTTTCATCGTAGAATTAATTGGCACTTTTATTCTTGTTGTATTTGCAACTGGTTCCATTGTGTATGATATGCAAACTGGTGGAACACTTGGAATTGCTTTTGCAGCCGTTGCACCATTTATCGCATTAGTTATCGGAATTTACTGTTTTGGCAAGGTGTCACTAGCTCATTTTAATCCGGCAGTAACTATTGGTTATTACATCACAGGACATATCTCTAAAATTCAGATAGTGGTTTACTTTGCAGCTGAGATCATTGGCGCATTAATTGGTTCATTGTTTGTAATGACCTTTATTGGAACAGAAGCAAATCTTGGTGCAAATGCCCCTAATTCTGACTTCTCTATATTTCTGATATTTCCTGTTGAGGTTTTAGCATCTGCTTTTCTTATGGCTGTAATCTTTACCGTAGTTTACACAAAAGGACTACGAGGATTCGGTGGAATAGCAATTGGTGGGATTGTTGGACTGGATATCTTTTTTTTGGCTTTTATCTCTGGCGCATCTATGAATCCTGCGAGAGCATTGGCGCCTGCATTGTTTTCTGGAGTATTTGAAAATTTATGGTTGTACTGGACTGCTCCATATGTAGGAACTGTAATTACAGCATTTTTATTTCGTAACAAATTTCGTAACCAAAAATAGCCTTCTAGCAATTATTACGAATAATAATGACTAAAAATAGAGTTGATTATTGTCAAAATCTCAAAAACTATTCAATGAATCTAAAAAAGTAATTCCTTCTGGTGTGAATAGTCCTGTTCGATATTTTGAGCCGTATCCATTTTTTGCAAAAAAATCAAATGGAGCATACATCTGGGATGAAGACAATCAAAGATACATTGATTTCTGTAACGGGTATGGTGCATTGCTCTTAGGACATAGACGTAAAGAAGTTCTAAGTGCCGTATCCAAACAACTAACACAAGGGACAATGTTTTGTACTCCTACTCAATCTGAAATAGAACTGTCAAAACTAATTGTTGGCAATTTTCCTTCAATTCAAAAAGTTCGACTTGTAAACACTGGAGGCGAAGCTACCATGACTGCTATAAGATTAGCTCGTGGTTTTACAAAAAAGAAAAAAATCATAAAGTTTGAGGGATGTTATCATGGTGCCCATGATTCTGTTTTAGTAAAAGCAGGCTCTGGTTCTGCACATAACGGAATTTCTGTTTCTGACGGTGGATTAGATGAGGTATCAAAAAATACACTTGTTGTACAATACAATAATTCCGAAGAACTTGAAAGAATAATATCAAAAAATAAAGACATTGCTGGCGTAATTGTTGAACCAATACTTGCAAACATGGGATTGATTTTACCTGAAAAGAATTTTTTATCTGAGATTAGAAAAATTACAAAAGACAATGATATCCCTTTAATTTTTGACGAAGTTGTCACTGGATTTAGAATCTCTCCTGGAGGGGCTCAACAACATTTTGGAATTAAACCCGATATCACAACTTTAGCAAAGGCTTTGGGAAGTGGCTTTACAGTTGCAGCAGTAGGTGGCAAAAAAGAGATTATGGATCTTCTTTCTCCTGGTGGCAAAGTTTACCAAGCAAGTACGTATGCAGGAAATCCAACATCTGTTAGTGCAGCCATAGCATCAATTAAGACAATCAATAAAATAAAAAATAAACTATATTCAAAACTTGAAAAATACAATATCATGCTTACTCATGCCATAGATGATATTGCAACTGACCTGAAAATACCACATCAAATTAACTTCACATCATCAATGTTTCAAATTTTCTTTACTGACAAACCTGTAGTAGATTATGCCTCATCAATGAATGCAGATGCAAAAAAATTCAAAAAAATGTTTTCTATATTATTAAAAAAAGGCATTTTTATTGCACCCTCTCAATTTGAAGTAGTTTTCTTATCTGATGCACACACAAAAATTGATCTAGAAAATACCATACATGCTTATGATGTTGCATTAAAATCGGTGAAGAATTGAAATATGTAATTGGTGCAAGAGGTAGTCAGCTATCTATCGCACAAACAAACTGGGTAAAATCTGAACTAAAAAAAATAAACCCAGATGCTGAATTTGAGATTAAAACAATTACAACTAAAGGCGATACTGACGCAAGACCATTATTTACAATTGATCAAAAAGGAATATTTGAAAAAGAGATTGACAGAGCAGTTGCTGACAATGAAGTTGACTTTGCCGTACACAGTCTCAAAGATGTTCCCTCACAATTAATTGATGACTTGATTCTATCATCAATTCCAAAACGAGAGATGGTAAATGATATTTTTATCTCATCTGATGGTACTAATCTTGATTCTGTAAAACCAGGAGCTGTTATCGGTACAAGTTCATTGCGACGAGCTGTACAAATAACCAGAAAGAGACCTGATGTTATAGTTCGTCCAATTCGTGGAAACATTGAAACCAGAATTAGGAAAGTCTTTGCAAATGAATTTGATGCCATAGTATTGGCACAAGCAGGAATCACAAGATTAGGAGTGGATACAACATTTACACGATTATCTATTGAAGATTTTTCGCCATCTCCTGGTCAGGGTGCTCTTGCAATTGTTTCACGAAAAAACGATTCTGATACAAATTCAATGTTGGCAAAGATTGAAGATTCTGACTCTAGATTGGAAATAGAAGCAGAACGTGCTCTTTCTGACTATGTTGATTCTGGATGCAGATTTCCAATTGGCGCATATGCTAAATCAAATGGCGATGAAATGACTTTGAGCGTTTCTGCTTTTTCTGTTGATGGTAAACAATCTCTTTTTGTTACAAAGTCTGGAAGCAAGTATGATCCTGTATCTTTAGGTAAGATCGTAGGAATGGAATTACGCAAGAAAGGCGTAAATGACCTTGCAATAAATTGGAGAAAAAAAGTGGAGGAATGGAACAAACAATGACAGGTAAGGTGTATCTTGTTGGGGCAGGTCCAGGTGATAGTAAACTGATCACATTAAGGGCAGTTGAACTATTGCAAAAAGCCGATGTTGTATTGTATGACAGATTGGTAAGCAAGAAAATAATTTCGATGATTCCAAAGAATGCTCAAAAAATATACGTAGGAAGGGCAGTAGGGGATGACACCACACACCAGAATAACACTAATGACTTGATGATAAAATTTGCAAAATCAAAGAAAAACATAGTTCGACTAAAGGGAGGTGATCCAATAATTTTTGGTCGAGGTGGCGAAGAAGCTGAATTTCTTAAGGAAAACAAAGTAAAATATGAAATTGTTCCTGGAATCACATCTGGAATTGGTTCTGCAACTTATGCTGGAATTCCACTAACTCATAGAAAGCATGCATCATCAGTAGTATTTGTTACAGGCCATGAAGATCCTGAAAAGAAAAATGAATCCGTAAAATGGAAACGTCTTGCAAAATCTGTTGATACCATTGTAATTATGATGGGCCTCTCACGACTTGATGTAATATGTAAACAACTTGTTGCAGGTGGATTAGATAAACAAACTCCTGTAGCTGTAATCCAAAATGGAACCACACCAAAACAAAAAATGATTATTGGTACTGTTTCTAATATTGCAAAACTTGTAAAGGCAAATAAAATCACACCTCCTACAAATATCATTATAGGAAAAGTTGTAGATTTATCTCAAGTTATAGGATGGAGAAAAAATGCTTAAAGGAAAAGTAATTGCAATAACTCGTTCAAAAGATGATTCTACTGAATTCATAGATTTGGTGACAAAAAATAACGCAATCCCAATCTCGTTACCAACTATTGAACTAGTTAGTAAGGGAGAAAAAATTGTAGATGAATTTTTGGAATCAGTAAAACAGTATAATCCAGATTACTCTGTATTTATGAGCTCAAAGGCTGTAACATTACTTTTTGATACTGCAAAAAAAATATCAAAATTTGAAAAACTTCAACTTGCTGTTGCAAATACTATAGTCATAGCAGTGGGGCCTAAAACAAAAATCGCACTAGAAAATGAGGGAATCAAAGTTGCCTATATGCCAAATATCTATTCCTCTGTAGGCGTTGGCGAATTATTTACAAAATTACATGCAGTTGGAAAAAAAGTAATTGTTCCAAGAAGTGGTGCTTCAACACCTTTTTTGAAAGAATTATTAGAAAAAATAGGAATTGATGTAAAGGAAATTCATCTCTATGATGTTTGTGCCTTTAGAGATACTTCTCAATGGAATGAATTTAGGGAATTATTTTCAAAAAACAAAGTAGATGGAATTGTATTTACTAGTGCATCATCTGTTAGAGCATTTTTTGAAATAATGACAAAAGATTATGATGAAAACTCATTGTTGGAAAATATGGCAAAATTATCAGTAATTTCAATTGGACCATTTACATCTGATGAGCTCAAAAAATTTAAAATTAAAAATACTATATCTCAAGTTCATACTGTCTCAGGTGCATTTGATACTGTGAAAACTATTTTTTCAATTACCTAGAATTTCCTGAAATTTTCATTATGACTGTATGATTTACTGATTGTTGACTTTGTTATTTTCGAAATAATTCTGAATCTGGCTAAATACCAAACTTTCATTTTGTATTACCATACTTTGACCTTTCTTTTTTCCGATCAACTTGCCAAAGACAAGTCATATGTATAGTTAATATATATCCGATATTTTATAATAAATCAGTGAATTCGCATATTATCTTACTATCTGTAGTTTTTAGTCTGTTTTTAGCTGGTACCGTATCAACTTACTCTTTTGCTGAAACCAACACTGTCGAAGTTGTTGAGAATAGAATAGTTACACTAGTTGGCGAAGGAGTTGATCCTGATGACGACACTCTAACATTTGAATGGGTGCAAGTTGATGGTGAACCAGTTAAATTATCATCAAAGAATGTTGCAATGCCAACATTCATGGCACCAGAGGTTGTAAACGGTCAAATCAAAGTCTTGACATTCACACTAACTGTAACTGACCCATTTGGTGCAGCAAGTTCTGATTCTGTTGAAGTTATTGTAAACCCAGTTAATCATGCCCCAATTGTAAGTGCAGGCAGAGATCAAGTCACATTTAAAACAATTAACGTAGTTACTCTAGTCAGCAGCGTTGTAGATCCTGATGGTGATTCATTGACCTATAACTGGAAACAGATTGCAGGTCAAACAATTCCGTTATCTTCTACTACTGGAAAATATCTAACCATTCTTCCAATGCATATTGATTATTCTCAAACCAATCCTCTAACATTCGAACTTACTGTTGAAGATGGCTTTGGTGGTGTAGGAAGTGACACCGTAAGCGTTTATCCATTAACTGGTCTTTTATCAAATAGATTAATTTCAATTCAAGCAGGCCCAATGCAAACTGTACATGAAGGAGAAACCGTTACACTTAGTGCAACTGGTCAAACCGCAAATGGACAACCAATAAGTTACTCTTGGGTACAACTAATTGGAACAGGAGTATCATTGAATGCATACACTGGTTCAACAGTCACATTTACAGCTCCTGATCTTCCAGATGAAACTGAAATGATTCTATCATTCCAAGTAACTGGTTATTCAGCTGGAAATGGATGGGCAAATGCATTGGCATTAGTTAAAGTAATTCCATCCAACGCTGGTCCATTAGCTGACGCAGGACCAGATCAAAGTGTAGGTGAAAAAGCATTAGTAAAATTAATTGGAACAGCTACTGATCCTGACGATGCTGAAAGCAAATTACGATATTCTTGGAAACAAACATCTGGAATGAATGTGCAATTATATGAACAGGCTTCATTCTCTGTGTATTTCTTCTCACCAATGATTAACACTAATTCTGAAACTCTAACTTTTGAACTAACTGTAACTGATCCTTCTGGCAACTCTGACAAAGACGATGTGTCTGTTGTTGTTAGCACTGTAAACTTGCCACCAAGAGCAAATGCAGGTCCAGATAGAAAGATTATTGGAGAATCACAAGTAACTGTAACTGGTTCAGGCTTTGATCCAGAAGGTCTGCCAATAACTTATGAATGGAAACAACTAGCCGGAGAAACAGTCACATTTGATACTACTAAACCAACATTCTCATTTAAAGCACCATCAGTAGTTTCTGGCGAAACTAAACGAATGGTATTCCAATTAACCGTAACTGACTCTGAAAACCAGAAGGGAAGTGATCAACTGATTCTCCTTGTAGTTCCAGAAAACAGTGCACCAATCGTAGATGCTGGCGTTGATCAAATTGCTGATGAGAGAACTATGGTTAATCTAGTTTGTTCAGCATATGACCCAGACGGTGATGCAGTCACATCAACATGGACTTCATCTAATAGTGATGTTGTAATTAATGCTCCTTCATCTCTAAGTACTTCTGTAACACTACCAGCAGTCACTGCCGACCAAACCATTAGCATGACATGTACTGCCTCTGATGGTAGATTGTCTTCATCTGATAGCATGAACATTAAAGTTGTAAACACATTGAATCTACCAATCATAGCAGATGCAGGTCCTGATCAAATCGTAAATGAGAATGTCAAGATTTCATTAGATGGCAGCAAGAGCAATGACCCAGAAGAACAAAAACTATCATACATGTGGACTCAAGTATCTGGTGAAACAGTAAAGTTGTCTTCAACATCTTCAGTAACCCCATCATTTACATCTCCAATTGTTGCAAATAACGAAATCAAGGTACTAGTCTTTGAACTCAAAGTCTTTGATGACAATGGTCGTTCATCAACTGATACTGTGACAATTACAGTTGATCCAGTTAACGCTGCACCAACAGCAACTGCAACTGCCAAACAATCTTAATTTCTTTAATTTTCATCCAAATTCTAATTGAATAGTTTTTCATTTTAATAGTAAAAGACTAATTCAGATTTAACATTTGAGTGATTGACTTGGTTTTGGATTGGTTGACTAGAGATGGAAAATTACTATTATCTGCCAGAATAGTCAGAACATTTTCTTATGGGTTTTTGAGCATGATTTTGGCAATTTATCTAAGCTTTATTGGATTTGACGAAATTTTAATTGGTTTTATTTTATCTGCAACTCTTGTTAATAGTATAATTTTTAATTTGTTTTCTAGTTTTTTTGCCGACCGTATTGGACGAAAAAAAGTTCTAATCATTTACGCATCACTTATGGGAATCTCTGGTGGAATATTCTTTGCAACTGAAAATTATTTTGCATTGATAATTGCTGCATTTATTGGAACGATAAATGTTACTGGATCAGAAACTGGAGCATTTTTGTCATTAGAGCAGGCAATCCTTCCACAAACTGTCAAAGACAACAAAAAAAGAAATACCATTTTTGGAATATACAATATGATTGGAACCTTTGCAATGGCTGGAGGTATCTTACTTGCTTCATTGCCGCAAATAATGCAAGATACCTTTGATTATTCTGCAATTGATTCATTCAAACCATTATTCGCGATATATTTACTTGCAGGAATTGTAGTTGTAATAATCTATTTTTTCTTTTCAAAAAACATTGAAGTCAAAAAACCACTTGACTCTAAATCATTCTCATCTAATCTATCTCCAAAATCAAAAAAGATTATTCTTAAAATGTCGTCTTTATTTGCATTAGATTCTTTTGCTGGGGGATTTGTGATTCAAAGCATCGTTGCTTTTTGGTTTTTTACAAAGTTTGGTGTAGACCTTACAACCCTGTCTATGATTTTTTCGATTGCAGGAGTGTTGACAGCAATCTCATTTTTCTTTGCAGCAAAGATTGCAGATAAGATAGGATTGATAAATACAATGGTTTTTACTCATATTCCGTCTAATGTTTTATTGATTCTAGTTGCAATTGCTCCTACTTTTCATATTGCACTTGCATTGTATTTGGCTAGAATGAGTTTATCTCAGATGGATGTTCCAACAAGACAAGCATACATTGTTGCAGTAGTCGAGGAAAATGAAAGAACTGCTGCTGCTGGAATAACAAACACATCGCGAAATATTGCACAATCTATTAGTCCGTCTATTACTGGTGCAATAATTCATTCTCTATGGTTTTCTGCTCCTTTTGTAATTGGTGGATTTTTAAAAATTATTTATGATGTTGGAATTTATGCTAGTTTTAGAAATACAAAACCATCTCATGAATCTGATTAGTGTGGTAAAATATAAAAAATCACAAGTATTGCATTTCATATCTTCACTAAATCTAGAACTAGAAAAAGTAAAACAGTGGTGAGAGATTTCAGTAAACTATCAAAAATAATCTGTAATTTTATACACGATATAGTGCTCAAATATTCACAAATTCAAGACTTTTCCAAACGGAAGTCCCCTGGATTAAAACAAGCCCTGAAATGGTGAGCGGGTCAACAAAATACTGATTGGGAAAAAAACCACAGCCATTATTATCATGACTAGTATGGCAGTTGCAATTACATTTGGTGTGTTTAACTGAAGACTTTGCTTGCATGCCATAATCCAGAGAATTATGCTCCAAATTATAAATGGAATATTAATTACTGTAATTATGGATATTGAACTAAAAAAATTCTCCATTGTAATATTTTCAGAAAATAAAGATAGAGCAATTACCTGAATTGGTGTGCCAATCAACAAACCTGGAATCAAAGCAAACTGTATTGCCGAAAAAACTCTTTTGAAATTTGATTGTGTTTTGTTTATCTTTTTTGAAATCTTAAGAACTAACCATGCCATAAGAAATGCTCCGCCGATACTTGATATGATCAAATAAAACTGATGTACGATTGTTTTATTTTCAGTATCTGACACTAGAAAACCCATAATATTGTCAAACTCCAAAAGTCCAACAAGCATTTGTATTCCTACAATAATTAGCGCTATTCCAAAATACTCTTTTTCGTTTTCAGTAATTTCAACAAATGCTTTTTTTGGATGAATGATGATGTCTTTGATTATAGAAACTTTCATAATTTGATAAACATGATTTGGTATTAAATTAAGATGCGTGTATTAATTTTAACATAAAAGTGGCCTAAACAATTTTTTACATAATTCTACAATTTTATGCCTAAAATTGGCTTTGTAATGACAAATAACATACATGTGATAATGTATGAAAATAAGCCGCGATTCTCATGGTTGGAACTAATATGACAATATTCAAAGATGTTATAATTTCGCCTCAAAAAGCGTTTGTTGAAATTGGCAATAATGGAAAAAAATATTTTCCTTTTGCTTTCGTTATTCTGTTAGGAACTGTAATTTCATCTCCAATTCTATCTTATTATGTTAATTCACAAATTTATTTTCATTTTGTTGAAGAAACATTGCCTTTTGATTTTTCATCAATCTTTTTTGAAATCGAGCTTGGATTTCTTTATGGTATTGGTTTTACATATTTGGCATATACTATTGGTAAAAAAATTGGAGGTCAAGGTTCATTCAAAGGTGTATTTTCTTCGTTATGTTTTGCCGCACTTCCAATTACGATTGTTGGATTTTTTATTCTCTTATCATTAGGATTTGTTTCACTGTCTAATTTTAAACACGGTGGTGCATTTTCACTGTATTACTTGATGATCATAGTAATTGTGATATGGGGATTTGTTTTAGGGTTATTTGCAATAATAAAATCTCATCAACTAAGCTTTTTGAAAGCAATCTTAACTATGCTTACATCAGGGGTCATCATAATTGCCATATCAATACCTATTTTGTTTTTAATAGAACTAAATGATCAAATCCCACATTTTAAAATATGATAATCATTTTCTTAGAGAAATTGAAGTGCTATAGTATAATTTGTAATTAATAACGACGGTAAACGTACTCCTCGTTATTGTAAACACTAAGCTTAAGTTCAAAAATCATTTACTGAATCATCATGGTAAATCATAAAGAATTTTCAATAATTATAGTGAGTTTGATGGTTAGTATTTTGTTAATTGGTTCTTTTGGCATTGTAAAATCTTTTGGACAAATCGAATCAGATTCTAAATATGCAATTCCTGATTGGACTAGAAATATTGCATTGTGGTGGTCTGAAGATCAAATCGATGATGCAACATTTTTGTCTGCAATGGAATACTTGGTTAATCAAAAAATAATCGTTGCTCCGCAGTTAGGACCACTGATAGATTATTGGCCACCATCAGAGTCACCCTCAGAGTCAATATCGCAAAAGCCTATCTCTGATTATTATCGTAAAGCAGCAAAACAATGGATTGCAAATGAAATGGAAGATTTTATCTATATTTCACATATTCAAGTGCTGATTTTTATAAAAAATAATTAATCTAAACTGAAAATCCACTAGAATATCCTACTGATACTTCAAATCATCCTAATCTTGCACAAGAACGTCACTATGTTCTTGATTATTTGAATTAATCAAAGTTATTACTTTCTTCTTTTAAGAAAATTTGTGAAACGTGTTCTAGTTATTGTTCCAATCGTCATCACAGTAATTGCTGTGGGAATTATTTTCATAGTGGATTCAGAAAAATTTCAATGTTTGTTGAAAGGCGGTATTATGTTACAAGGATTATCTTCTAAACCATGGTGTAATCTTCCTACATCTGATGCAGGGAAAGAATGTACAGATTTATCACAATGTCAAGGGTATTGTAAACCAAATAATGAATCTGAACTAAATAATGAAATCATTGGAATTTGTTCAGAATACATGACTTCTGTTGGATGTTTTGAATGGATCTATAATGGAACAATAGAGAAGATATGTGCTGATTAATTTATCACCCGACAGATGACTCATAATTTACATCACTGTTTAACAAACTTGCACGATATGTTGTAAGATTGAGAATTTCTTTATGAGTATCTTTGGTAATTCTAATTGTTGTAATGTCTTTCAATGCATATTTGATATATCTTGAAATAATTAAAGGCTCAGAATTTTGTTTAGCTATACTTTAGAATTTAGCTTAAGCTATTTAGCTGTGCCTATTTTTCCTCATGTATTTATAATATAACGATGTTATGGTATGCATGGCTACAGAAAATCTAAACATGGATTATACAAAATATGATTTTAAAGACTCTACTGACTTGTATGTACATCTCAGTAAAAAAGGACTCTCAAAAGAGACTGTTATTGCAATTAGCAAAATGAAAGATGAACCACAATGGATGCTTGACTTTAGATTAAGATCTTTTGAAATCTTCATGAAAAAGCCAATGCCAACTTGGGGCGGAGATCTTAGCGTTATTGATTTTCAAAATATTTACTATTATGCAAAAGCAACTGAGAAAACTGAAAAGAGCTGGGATGATGTTCCAGCTGAAGTAAAAGCTACTTTTGATAAATTAGGAATTCCAGAAGCTGAAAAGAAATTTTTGGCAGGTGTTGGTGCACAATACGAATCAGAAGTTGTTTATCATAGTCTAAGAGAAGACTTGGCAAAACAAGGTGTCTTGTTTTTGGATACTGACTCTGCACTAAAACAATATCCTGAAATCTTCAAAAAATATTTTGGTAAAATTATTCCTCCAGAGGACAACAAGTTTGCAGCATTAAACAGTGCAGTATGGAGTGGTGGTTCATTTATCTACATTCCACCAGGAGTCAAAGTTGACATGCCATTACAAGCATATTTCAGAATTAATGCTGAAAACATTGGGCAATTTGAGAGAACACTAATAATAGCTGATGAAGGTTCTGAGGTTCACTATATCGAAGGATGTACTGCCCCTGTTTATTCTTCGGAATCATTACATTCAGCAGTAGTTGAACTAGTAGCACACAAAGATGCAAAATTACGTTACACTACAATCCAAAACTGGAGTAGTGATGTGTATAATCTAGTTACAAAACGTGCTTATGCATATGAAGGTGCAACTGTAGAATGGATTGATGGAAACATTGGAAGTAAACTCACAATGAAATATCCTGGAATCTATTTACTAGGTGAGCGAGCATATGGCGAAACACTCTCAATTGCTTTTGCAGGAAAAGGACAACACCAAGACACGGGTGCCAAAATGGTTCATCTTGCACCAAATACCACATCAAAAATTACATCAAAATCTGTTAGCAGATTAGATGGAAGATCAACTTACAGAGGATTACTTAATGTTGCAAAGGGCGCAACTAATGTAAAATCAACTGTAAGATGTGATGCATTACTATTAGACGATACATCAAAAACTGATACATATCCTTACATGGAAATTAATCAAGAAGATGCAACAATTACCCATGAAGCAACTGTAGGAAAAATCGGGGATGAACAAATTTTCTATCTGATGACTAGAGGTTTTACAGAAGAAGAAGCATTATCTTTGATTGTCAATGGATTCATGGAACCATTCACAAAAGAATTACCAATGGAATACGCAGTAGAATTAAATCGCCTTATCAAATTAGAGATGGACGACTCAGTGGGTTAAACCACTCACTTTCAATTTCGATTAATCATGTCTCAAACACTATCGCAAATTAACTCTCGACATGTTGAAGAAATCTCTTCATCACGAAATGAACCTGATTGGTTAAAGAAATATCGACAGAGTTCATTATCCATTTATGACTCATTACCAATTGAGACATCTCCATTATACAACAAATACACTGACGCAAAAAAAATGGATCCTCAACAAGTTTCATTTTCTGCAACTACAACTAGTAACGTACCATCCTTTCTTCAAAAAAGATTATCTGAATTAGAAAAAGAGACTAGCATAATCCAAATCGGGAGTAATACCCACAAAATTCACATCTCAGATGATCTAAAATCAAAAGGATTGGTAATCACTTCAATTGATGATGCAATAAAAAATAATTCTGATCTAGTAAAAAAAGCACTCGAGGCATCAAATTCAAAAGAAGATAAGTTTACTGCACTAAACAATGCCGCATTTAATTCAGGAATCTTTATCCACATTCCACGTAATCTAATACTTGAAAAACCGATTCATATCTTATCTTGCTTATCTGATGATGGAATTTCAACCATTGCAAGAAATGTTATCTTTGCAGATGAAAGCAGCAAGGCAGTAATAATTCAGGAATTATATTCATTTAAAGCACAAAAACAACAAGCATACCTTGAATTATTAAACACAAACATTGCTGCAAACGCACAACTCGATGTTACAACATTACAAATGATGGACCAAACAACTGTAAACTTTTCTACTAGACGAACTGATTTGGGGCAAGATGCCAAAGTCAACTGGTATTCTGGTTTATTTGGTTCAATGCTGTCTAGATACAAAATAGAATATTTCCTTAATGGAACTGGTGCATCCTCAAATGACTCTGAGGTGATATTTGGAAACAATGAGCAATCTTTTGATATTCAAACAAACGTGAATCATGAAAGCCCATCAACTGATGCTAGAGTAGTTGAAAAATCAATTCTAAGAAACAAATCAAAATCCCTTTTCAAAGGAATGATTAGAATTAAAGAAAAAGCAACAAAATCAAATTCATTTCTGTCTGGACGTTCTATCTTACTTGATAAGGATGCAAAATCTGATGCCATTCCAGGACTGGAAATTTTCACTAACGATGTTAAAGCAACACATTCTGCTTCTGTTGCCCAAATTGATGAGGAACAGATTTTCTACCTAAAAACAAGATGTTTGACTGAAGCTGAGGCTGAAAGAACAATTATTGAAGGATTCTTGGAACCGTTATCTCGAAAAATGTCCTACCAGGTTAGAGCATGGATTGCATACTTGATTGAATCTAAATGGGAATCACGAGAATTAACAATTAACACTGATGAGGAGCTCACAAAGTTTGTTGAAATTGAAGAAACACGTTACAACGAAGATTCTGAAATTGAGCAGCATTACAAGTATCGGTGATTAATGTGACTCAGTGGATTAAAGCTTGTAAATTAGACCAAGTAAAGACAGGTCAGCTTTTTGGATTTACTTATGATGATAAAAAAATTCTTTTGGCAAATCAAAAAGGAAAAATTTTTGCAACTGATCTAATATGTACTCATGCAGATGCAGATCTTTCTACAGGATTTCTCACCGATGAAGGTGTGAGATGTCCACTACATCTTTCTGTTTTTAATTTGCAAAATGGTAAACCTGAAAATCTTCCTGCTGAAATACCATTAAACACATACAATGTTAAAATAGATCAAAACGAGATCTATGTGGAGGTTTAGAAATGCAAAGTGCACAAACTACTTTTGAGAATTTACGAAAAGATTTTCCTATCTTACAACGTATAGTTAGAGATAATAAAACACTTGTGTATCTAGATAATGCGTCTACAACACAAAAACCAAACCAAGTAATTGATGCAATTACTGATTATTATAGAAATCATAACGCAAACATTCACAGAGCAGTCTATGCTCTAGCAGAAGAGGCAACTGAACTTTATGAATCTACTAGAGATAAAATTGCAAATTTTATACACATACCAAATAGAGAAGAGATTATTTTTGTTAGGGGAACTACAGAAGCAATTAATCTAGTTGCATATGCATGGGGACGAAATCATATCCAAAAAGATGACATCATAGTTACAACTGAATATGAACATCATAGCAATATAGTACCTTGGCAGCTCTTAACGCAAGAAAAAGGAGCCAAGTTAGTATACATTGGAATGGCTGATAATGGAGAGCTAATTTTAGATGATCTTGATAAATATCTTGCAACAGGTAAAGTCAAACTTGTAACATTTAGTCTAATGTCTAATGTTCTTGGTACCATTACTGATGCAGAAAAAATAATCTCAAAATGTAAAGAACATGGTGTGCTTACTCTAGTAGATGGTGCACAAGCTGTTCCTCACATGCCAGTAAACGTTGAGAAACTTGGTTGTGACTTTTTTGCATTTTCTGGTCATAAAATGCTAGGACCTACAGGAATCGGAGTTTTATGGGTACGAAAATCGGTATTGGAATCTATGAATCCATTTCATGGCGGTGGTGATATGATAAGAGAAGTTCACAAATACGAAACTACCTGGAATGATTTACCTTACAAATTTGAAGCTGGTACTCCCAACATTGCAGATGTTATTGGATTAGGTACTGCCATTGACTATCTTACAAAACTTGGGATGGAAAATGTACGAGAACATGAAATTGAACTTACCACTTATGCTATTGAAAAACTATCTCAGGTAAAGGGACTTACGATTTATGGCACAAAAGATATTTCTAAAAGAGGCGGTGTGATATCATTTAATTTTTCAGATGTTCATCCTCATGATGTAGCACAAATCATAGATGAAGAAGGAATTGCAGTCCGTTCAGGACATCATTGCGCTCAGGTATTAATGGAAAGACTAAATGTTGCAGCTACATCTCGAGCAAGTTTTTACATTTACAATACTAAAGAAGAGGTTGACTCTTTAATTACTGCATTAACTAAAGTTGCGAGGATCTTCAAATTATGAGCGGCAATGCAGACATTTATCATGAGATGATAATTGATTATTCAAGAAACCCAATTAATTTTGGTAAGATAGAAAATCCAGATGTCACTTTTCATGATTCTAATCCATTATGTGGTGACAGTATTGACATTGATATGAAAATTACAGATAACAAGGTATCTGATATCAAATTTCATGGCAAAGGCTGTGCTATCTGTATGGCATGTTCTTCAGTATTAACAGAAATTACAAAAGGTAAGGGCATTGATGAAGTTCGAAATATTACTAAACATGATGTATTAAGTGAGCTTGGATTAGAACACTTGCAAGCAGTTCGCATAAAATGTGCTTTGCTTTCACTTAAAGTATTGAAATCTGCTCTATACTCTTATCTTGGAACTCATATGAAAGATTCTCAAGATGTCGATAAGTTAAAAGAAGAGGCAGCAAACCTGTACTGATATGGGCAGCTTTGTTCCTGTAACTCCTATTCAACTTCAAATCAGAAAAATAATTTTTGAAAACCATAATGATGTTGATGAAAAATTTACTAATGATGAAATTTTTGAAAAGATAAAACAGAACGGTGATCTGGATCCTTCTTGGATAATAGATGACATTGAATCATATTTTATGGATATTTGCAATTCTGGTCTTGCAAGAAATATTGCACAAAATTTTACAACGATTTGGATGAAGCTGTTTGAACCTATGAAAAAACAACATTGCAATGCATGTAATTTAGATGTGTATCTTGGAATGAGTGAAAAGCAGATTTGCCCTAATCCTTCGTGTAATTCAACTATTTGATCTGTATTTTGTAGCTGCTTCTTCCAGTGCTTTTATCATTGGTAGTCTTTCACCTGTTAGATAAAGAACCAGTGCTCCACCTGCAGTACTAATATGATCTATTTGTTCTGCAAGTCCATATCTTTTTAATGCGGATGTCAAATGACCTCCACTAACTATTGTTGTTGCCATGGAATTTGCAACTGATGTAAGCAATCCCTTTGTTCCAAAGCTAAAGTTTTCTTTCTCGAAGAATCCTGCAGGTCCACTTATGAAAACAGTTCCTGCACCCGCAATTAATTTTGAATAATGTTCAACCGTTTTTGGTCCCAGATCGTAAATTTTGTCTCCAACCTCAAGTTCTCGTACATCCATCTCTACCCTGTCTCCATCTTTGTCAATTGCAATGTCTACTGGCGTTGAAAAAACATCTGGATACTCACCAATAAGAGCATGGGCTTTAGATACTACCTCGTCCTCTCTTTTTATTCCCAATGGATAACGAATTCTTCCTTGCGCACGCATGAAGACATTTCCGATTAATCCTGTTAACAATACATGGTCTGCGCGACCATTTTGAATCAGTAATTTTATTGCCTCTAATCTGTCAGGAACCTTGGAACCTCCTAGCACTATTACATGCGGTGCTTTTGCAACGGTCATTATCTCGTCGAGGTTTCTTACTTCTCTTTCTACAATTCTTCCTGCACATGCTGGAAGAACATAAGGAAATCCGACTATAGACGGATGTGATCTATGTGCACTAGGAAATGAATCCAAAACACAAAGATCAAACAACTTTGATAATCTGCTAACCATAATTGTGTTTGCGGCTTCCTGTTGTGTGAATTCATAATTTTCTTCAGCACATAAACGTAAATTGTCTAAAAGTAATATTTCGCCATTTTTCAAATTCTTTATTTCATTTTGTGCAGCAATGCCAATGACATCTTCTACGTATTTGATTTTCTTACCCATTAATTTTTCAAGAACTTTGGCATGATTATCCATTCCAGTATAATCTTTATTTCCGACTCTCCCTTGATGAGAGGCAACAACAACTTTTGCTTCTTCTAGCGATTTTAAGGTCTCAATGGCTTCTTCAATACGTTTAGTTCCGGAGATCTCCATAGTGTCAGGATCTATGGGACAATTCATGTCAACTCGCAAAAAAACGGTTTTACCTTTTAGGTCAAAATCATCTAATGTGAGTACCTTCACGCCTCTTCTATTATCCCCTTGGTTAAATTCTTTAGCCGATCTTTTTTATTATGCTTTGATATATTTTGAAAATCTTTTCAATGCTTATCTACTTGAGAAAAATTAAAAATAGTATACTTGAGGTTTAATTGATTGCAAAATTGGATTTTTGATATAAGGTCTAGATCATTTGTATTGCTTGTATTTTCATTTCTAATTTTATCTATGTTGGTATATTTTCAAATTACAGAAAGCTTTGATCAATATGTAATTTCTTTTGTTGCAAATAATGATGATAATCCTACATTAGACATTATGATGCAAATCATTACGGAAAGCGGTGATGCACTTTGGATGCTTGGATTTGGCATATTGATGCTTTTGATAAAAAAGACAAGGAGAATTGGAATTACTTTGATGATTTTAATCGTCTTATCAACATTGCTTACTGGATACATAAAATGTGGAGTGGACAGAGATAGACCTGATTTTGAATATGTTGGTACTCCATTTCCAGTTGAAATAAGTCATGATACATTTGCTTTGTTTTGTGAAGGTGGATACAATGCATCTTATCCCTCTGGGCATGCGGCTAGAGCAATAATATTTGGAATAGTGCTTGGATTTGCCTTGTCTGAACGATTCCCTAGGGGATGTTATTTGTTGCTACTTTACCCCTTATTGGTATCAATAAGCAGGGTCTATGTTCTCCAGCATTTTCCAATGGATGTGATTGGAGGTACAGTTCTTGGTATAATGCTAGCTGGTGTAATGGCTAAAAGGACAAAATTATACAAAATATTTGAAAAATCAAAAGCCTAACTCTGTTAATGTTTTATTGCTAATCAAAACTATGGCATAATGATCCTTGTCGTGATGATATGTCCAATATTTTATATCTCTTATTTCATTTTTTTGTCTAAGACCATGTGTGACCCCTGTTGTTACTGTATATCCAATTCTTTTTGCAATCTTTGATTCCTTTGGCATTAGAACTTTGAAACCCTCTTTTTGATTATTGAATCCAATTTTTACCATATCGTCAACAGCATCCGATGCATCTTTGACATCTTTGAGATCATATGTCTTAGCTATTGGCAAATCCTTTGGATGAAAATCCATTCTTTTTTTATATTTTTCTATACTAATATTTTTTTAAAAAGCTGTTTTTGCGATCAAAGTATGTTAATTTTCTTAACTGGTAAGTCAAATCATGATTATATTAACAACTTAACCGACAGATTTGTCTTGAATCAAACATTGGCATCACTAGAAAAATTAGTAGTTAAACTACGACAAAAGAAACAACAAGCAACTAATTTAAGAAAAAAGTCTGAAAGACAACTCCAACAGTTGCGATCACTTGAAAGAAGATCGTCATCTGGCTTGCATTCTATTGATAGAAAAATTGAATCTGAAAAGGAAGATGTGACTGATGTCTCTGGAGTACTTAATCAAAAAACATCTCAATTAGAAAGTATTGAAAGATTAATTGTGTCTGCAAACGAGCGTCTAAACAGTGAAAAAGAATCTTTAACTAATTTTGAACAAGAGTTGGAATTTGCTAAAAACCCAGAAGAGGAACAAAATGCAAGATTTAGAATTAATATGATTCAGGACCACATTCAAGAGCTAGAATCTGAGATAAAAATTAGGGAAAAAATGGCAAGAAAGATCTCAGATGAGATAGCACAAATCAATGACGTTAAATCAAAAATAAGCACAAAAATCCAAAAACAGACTAAATCCAAGCCCTCTTTGCGAGAAACAATGAGTAAAAGTCGAAAGGCAGCTGAAAAACTTGCCAAGGATTTGGAGAAAAAAACTAGAGCAGAGGAAAATGCTGCAAAAGCACTTGAAAAAGCATCTTCGACTCTTCAAGCAATATTGGCTAAAAAACGAAAATTATCAAAACTAAAAGCTGCAAAGGCCTCAAAGAAAAAGTCCAAAGCTCCATCAAAGAAGGCCTCAAAGAAAAAGTCCAAAGCTCCATCAAAGAAGGCCTCAAAGAAAAAGTCCAAAGCTCCATCAAAGAAGGCCTCAAAGAAAAAGTCCAAAGCTCCATCAAAGAAGGCCTCAAAGAAAAAGT